>NZ_LRDR01000010.1:0-196672 GCF_001541635.1 Acinetobacter sp. LMB-5
CTCACTGACCTTAAGTGGCGGTGCAGAAGCTTCAACAGATGGGTTATCGAACCTCGGCACAGGATTTGCCAAGAATGTTTTGGGTATTGGGGTGATCAATGCCGACATTGCAGCAAGCCAGTATAAAGATGAAAATGGCTATTCTGCCTTGCTGGGTTTGGAAGGCCGCATCAGTAAGAACATTTCATTTAACACCAGTTACCGCAAAGTATTTGATAACTATTTTGACCTAGCCCGTGTGTCTCAAGTGAGATATTTAAAAGATAACCAGATTAATCCCGAGTCACAGAACTACCTGAACTACAGCGCACTGGCAGATGATATTTTCAGAGCAGGGATTAACTATAACTTTTATGCAGGTTATGGGGTTTATCTGGGTTATAACCAGATTAAATATAGCGATAACTCTTACAAGTTATTGTCTACCAATCTAAGTGGAAGTCTGGACAAGAACTGGGGCTTTTATGCATCAGCGTATAAAGATTATGAAAACCACAAGGACTATGGAGTTTACTTTGCGCTGCGATATACACCGTCCAGTAAAGTGAATGCGATCACGAGTGTTTCTAATGACAGGGGTAAAGCAACCTATAGACAAGAAATCAATGGATTTACTGATCCACAAATTGGTTCATTTGGCTGGGGTGGCTATGTTGAGCGCGATCAGGATGCAAATGAAAACAATGCATCGGTCTATGCATCTTACCGAGCACGAGCAGCTTACCTGACAGGACGCTATAACCGATTTGGAGACAACGATCAGGTTGCAGTTTCGGCGACGGGTTCATTGGTTGCGGCAGCGGGACGTATCTTTGCGGCTAATGAAATTGGAGACGGCTATGCGGTCGTAACCAATGCAGGGCCACAAAGTCAAATTTTAAATGGTGGTGTTAATTTAGGTGCGACCGATAAGTCTGGCCGATTCTTAATTGCGAATTTAAGACCCTACATGTCTCATCATATCTACCTAGACCCATCATATTTACCTTTAGAGTGGGAAGTTAGCTCTACGAATCAGACAGCGTTTGTAGGTTACCGCCAAGGAACCTTGGTTGACTTCGGTGCTCATCAGGTCATTTCTGGATTAGTGAAACTGGTTGATCAAAAAAATTCACCGTTAAAGCCGGGTTATGCCGTTCAAATTAATAGTCAGCAAGATGGAATAGTTGGTTACGACGGCGAAGTATTTATTCCAAACCTATTGAAGCAAAACAAACTTGAAGTTGATCTTCTGGATCATGGTTCATGCCAAGTTGTTTTTGCGTATGAAAATAAGCAATACAGTGCTAAAAAATTGGGGCCTTATGTATGTCGATAAATATTGCTAGCTTTAACCAACCGACAACATTTAGAGCACTTTCATTTATCCTGAAATATTTTTTGGGAACGGGTTTGCTATGCCTGATCTTTACATTTTTTAATTCCGCCCATGCAGATTGCACAGCTACAGCGCCAAATTCTGGCACATATACATACACTGCTGCAACAATTAACAATGATGCAGTACTGACGTACACTGGGACAATACGTTGTTATGGAGCACGTTCAACACCAGAAATTTCAGGTTATATGTGTATGAAAACCGTTTTTACTGGAACCACGAGTAGTAATAATAATATTTCATTACCCTATACGGTAACTGCAAGTGTAGGTGGGGCTGGCTCTTCTACCACTAATCAAAATTCGAATGTCTGGTATGGGCCTGTGAAAACCGTCTCTTCAAAGAATGTTATAAGTTACTCAATAAATATAAAAGTACCAGCTCGTACGGGTTCGCTCATGGCATATCCTAAAGGAACCTATACGGGTACGGTTCAGCTATTTTGGGACATGCAAGCAAGCTCTAGCACTGTGTGTGAGGGGGATAGTGGTGGAGGTTGGGATTCGGGTAATACCACCATAACTGCTAATTATGTTGTGCCAAGTTTGTGTCAAATAGATTCAACATCAAATGTCGATTTTGGAAATATTAATGATATTGGTAAGACTACTCGTGATTATACAGCTCAAGGAGTGGTGAATACGACCTGTAATAATGGACTGCTATATAGTATTTATTTGGGGGATGGGAATAACCGTATTGCTGGTGGCTTTAGGCAGATGACAAATGGTAGTGGTCAATACATCCCGTATCAGTTATATCAGAACTCGAATTATAGCGCGGTATGGGATACTACTGGTGGTGTAAGCGCAGTTGGAGGTTCTGGAGGTGTTTCTAAAACAGGTTCGGGCAATTCTCAGGGTACAAATGTCTATGGAAAAATTCCGCAAGGTACCACTATTTCAACAGCTCCGGGTAATTACTCAGATGCTATAGTTGTTACAGTAACTTATTAAGAATTTATTGGAATTTTATGTTGAGTATATTTTTAGGATTTGAGTTGAACACTTAGCATTTAAAAAGTGGTCTATAAATTTGGTGTTTAATTGTTCTAATTTAAAAGAAGCAGCTAGGTTTTTAAAAAGTAGGGGTGATAAGTGGTTAGCGGTAATGTTGTTTCAAGATGAGTAAAAACAGAAAAAGACAAATTAAAAAAATAAGAAAAAACATCTGATAAATATATACCTTATGAATATTAAATGTATTTTTACACAAGTTAACAGATTGTACAAATTAAATTACAGTTCTCTTTTCTTTATTTATTCTTTCTTATCAATAAAAAAAACTTATAGAGACAAGTCGATTCTCAATAATTTAATGATTTGTATTGGAAAACAAAGTGTTAAAATTGAAAGGCTGAGATGCTCTGATATGTTTAATTGTATTTTATTCGGTGAATCTACGAATCGAAATTTGTGGATGCTTAGTAGTACTAAAGACAAATGGCTACATGCGTGACAGCTATCCCGAATTTTAACCTCATGAAAATACAAAGGTTTATAAATTGTTTCAACCACTTACTATCCAAACTCGACTCGGTGGATTTTACTTTTTCTATAATATACCTGTGGGTTTTGTTGGATTATAAATTTTATTAAAATTAAATACTTATGTTGTGAAAAGGATGTATTTTATTGAGACTGAAAAGCGCTTGTAGACTATTTGTAGACTGTTGAGAAACATGCTTAAATTAAAGTTCGCTAAAACTGGTTTAAGACATGAAACTCAACAAATCTAATGTTGATGCTATTCCATTGACAGATAAAGGTCAAAAAATATATCGAGACTCAGAGCTCATTGGTTTTGCTGTTCGGATAACCAATAAAAGCAAAACATATATCGTTGAACGTCGACATGAAGGTGAGTTATTTCGGGTAACGATTGGTAAGACGACCGATATTCCTGCTACAAATGCTCGAGCAAAAGCTCAGATGATTCTTGCGAAAATTTCAAACAACGAATATGAAAAACCAACCAGATTAAAAAGTGTTTCTAATCCTTTAGACATTACTGTGAATGAAGCGCTTCAAATTTATATTGAAAAAAATGACTTTAGACCAAAAACCATAAAGCAGTACAACAAATACTTTGATCTTTATTTAGGGTGGGGCAATAGAAAGCTTTTTCAGATTACCAAACAGGAAGTATTAGATCGTTTTATAGAGGTATCAAATATAAGTGAATCATCTGCAAATGGATCCGTATCCCTTTTGGGTACCTTGTGGAAGTACATCCATGTCCTTTATTCAACAGATGAAAACCCAATTCTTAAAACCAATCCTGTTGACATCATTTCCGTAACTAGAGGTTGGAACAAGATTGGTAGTAGAGATAGGCATCTTCATAAAGACATTATTCACAAATATTACAACGCAGTACTCAACTATGAAGATGAGGTGAATCTTGAAAATACAGCAAGATCAAATACACACCGAGATATTGTATTGATGTGCATGTATACGGGATGCCGTAAACAAGAGGCATGTTGTTTAAAGTGGAGTGATTTAAATATTAAAAATGGCACCTTAACTTTTAGAGATACCAAAAACGGTACAGATCATACTTTCCCAATTGGTGATCATTTACATAGTATTTTGCGAGAACGCTGGTTATTAAGAGAAAACGATTGGGTGTTCCCAGCAACGAAGATGCCTACCTCTTGGAATATGCATGCTACAAAAGTGGATACACTATTAAATAGAGTTGGTGAGCAGGTTGACTATTACGTATCAATGCATGATTTCCGCCGTACATTTGCCTCTATATGCAATCTATTAAGGTTTAATATCTATGTGACAAAAAGACTTCTTAATCACACTGCTCGTCCAAGGGTCGACGTTACAGGTGGATATGTTCAAATTCCTGATGAGGAATTAAAAGCATCGATGAATATGATTGAGGCGGTTTACCAAGGGAAAATTGATTGCTTTAACTATCAATCAGTTTGGGCGGAAAGGTTAAAAGAAATAAAGGCGGTATAACCGCCTTATATCGTAGCAAGTTGTGCTGTGTTTAGCACAGTCTTGCTTTGTTCATACTTTAATACGTCTTTCTTCTTATATGAGACACGTCTTCCAATTTTAGAAAATGGCATAGATGACTGATCGCAGCGCATTCTTGCTAAAGTCCATGGCGAACAATCTAGATAAAGAGCCACAACTTCCTGAGGGAATTTCTGTTCTTCATTTGCCATGATAAAGCGGTCTAAATATTCTTGCTGTTCATCATCAGGTAGATTTCTCAAATCTTTTAGCATTCACGCCACCATTTTATAAATACGTTTAACTTCATGATTCAGCTCATCCATTGCTGAGCGACCTTCTTTGAAATACTTCAAAAGCATTAACTTGTAGCGCTCTTGAGCTGCTTTGTTCATCTCACCTTTATCGTTCAAGGTGAGGGTAGCTTTATTACCTTTTATTAGGTTCACCCCGTTTGGTGTACCACGTCCTCGATAGCCAGCATTAACATTGAAGACAATGAATTTCTCGAAAAGCTGCTGGGGTAGCAGCTTTGGCTCGAAAAGAAACTCTGGAGTAGTTTGTTTCGACATTAGAAAGGTTCCTCCAGTAAATAATTTTTCATGCTCTAATCCCTGTTTTAGACAATATTTCAATTTCTTGTTTAATGGCTTGAAGCTTTGCTGCTTCAATTTGAATAAGGGCATCTATGCCGAAGTGCTCACAAACTGTTTTTATATCGAGGCCACTTTCAGCAATAAAGTTTTGAAGTTCATCTCTTTGTTGATCTGAGATGCCGTTAAAATCAGGTGGACTAATCCATGTGCCACGTTGCTTATCAAATGTGCAATTCAAGGCTTTAGCACGCATTAACATTGTTTGACGCATGTTCTGGTAATACATGTGCTCTTTATCAAGCGACTCAGTTAATTGATTTAGGTCACTTGCATGCTCAGCTTCTTCACAGCTTTGTTTCCAATTTTCTAAGTCTTCTTGAGCTCTAGCTGCAGCAAGTTGTGCTGGTGTTAAAGTGTTGATGTGGTCCTTAGCTTGAGCGATAAGATCAGCTAAGAAAGTTGGATGAGATTTAAGATCTGGAACCCATACCTCACCAGTTTCACCACCTAATGCACCTGAGTTTTTCGCATGGTGAGTAGGAGAAGGTTTGAAGTTAATGACACGTGCATTTTTACCTTCACTCGTGGTAACGGTAGTTAGATAACCCATAATGTCTGCAATACGATAAAGTTCATTACGGTTTTTACCGCCTAGATCTGGTCGATAAATGATTTGTTCACCGTTTTGATCTTCTGAAGCATGGGCAATGAAAACCACATCTTTACCTAGGCTTATTAAGGTATTGATGTATTGCTTGAATGTCTGATTAGCTAGACCTTGAGCTTTAAGCTTTAATGCACCATCTTTTTGACGGTTGTTCGCCGTAAGTAATAAATGAGTTTTAATGCATTCAAGCATTGCGCCTACAGTATCAATAACAATAGTTTTATAGGGTGCAAGGTCTTGTGGTGTGAGGTCAGCAATATCTTTCCATTGCTGAACCTGAACAACTGCACCGCGACGGAGTTCACCAGTACGATGAGCACCACGGTCAAAGTCAAATGAAATAGCTTTATCCGCAGTAAAGCCCATAGATGTTTTACCTAGACCAGGATCGGCATATAGGTAAACAATGATTGCTTGAACCAAAAGGGTTTGGTCAGCAGTGATAATAGGTAGAGCCATTTTTATTATCCTTATCGTGAGCCTGTGAAGCCGCGCTTAGTTTTATAAGCTTTGCGTTCAATTGAAGTGATATGTGAGTTTCCCAAATCGATAGCC
Source organism: Acinetobacter sp. LMB-5 (assembly GCF_001541635.1). Taxonomy (NCBI): domain Bacteria; kingdom Pseudomonadati; phylum Pseudomonadota; class Gammaproteobacteria; order Moraxellales; family Moraxellaceae; genus Acinetobacter; species Acinetobacter sp. LMB-5. The sequence goes on from NZ_LRDR01000010.1 coordinate 6,181, forward strand.
AATTTCTTTTTACGTTGAAAGCTGATCTCTTGCTTAAGTTCTTTCCAAACTTTTGGATACTCAGATTGGAACTTGGCCACATCTAAAGGCGTCTTAACTGAGTCCTTGATCTTGTAAAGAACCGAGCCATTAGCATTTGATGCATAGACAGTCCAGCCAATGCGAACAGAGTAGAGGCCAGTATTGTCACGTCCTAGATAAGACTTATAGCCGTCTGGATGCTTTTTGAAGTTAGCCATGATTAAGCCTCCACCAACTTATTACGTTCGATGAAGCCTTTTAGAATTGCATTGATATTGCGGTGATCGTTGTAATCAGTGAAATCGCCGTAAGACTTACCGTTTACATCGGTGATTTCATTAATTGTGAGCTGAGTTACATCAACTGCTGTAAATTCAGAACCGGGTACACCGTAGCTGTCTGGATGAGCTTCAAAGTCAAAGCTAACGTTTACTCGGAAGCCATCAAGTTTGATTACTGCTATACCTGAGGTTTTACCTGTGATCTTTGCTGTTTGAACGCCGTAAGTACTAGGTTGAATTTGCGGTGTAAAAGCCTGAGTGGTTGTTGCAAAACTAGATTGAGCTGTTTTGTATTCACAAGAAGCTAAACCAGCAATCAAAACAAGAGCGGTAACACCCGTAACTTTGATATGGTTGAATAGAATTGCATTTACGTTCATAATTGATCTCGCAGTTTGCAAAGCACATCGGAAGGTCAGAGAGTCGGTGTGCTTTTTTGTTGGCTACGAGACAAATATCGCATTTCCGATATTAAGAGTCAATAGGAATTCCGATATTATATAGAAATTCCGATTTTTTGATATTAAAAAACCCACCTTAAAGTGGGTTTGTAAAAGAGATTATTTATATATTAACTATTTGAACATTGTTGATGAGTCTAGAAACTTCTTCATATGTTTGTACTTCATCAATATTAAATTCTAGTAACTTCTGAGGCTGCATTTTTCCTATATGAAAACGGTAAGCTAAGCTATATGCATCATCTACTAACTGTCCAGTAGGCTCACTGTTTTCATCAACAAAACTTTTTATACATGAGTAAAAGCAGATGCCATTTTCCATTTTAACATTGATATGCTTCAATTTATTCGCTTGCTCAACAATACTATTAATCAAACTTTGCTCATCATAAAAGAAGTTTGATTCAAGTTCGATTAATTCTTCACCTTCCATATATACAAAACGATGTAAAGCAACGATAACTGCGGGTTCATATTTAATAGGGGATTCTGCAGTAGGTTGCCAATATGCTTGGTAAATTTTATTTTGAATGTACATTTAATCAATTCCATTTTAAGTGGTTTATATAAATTCTAATTAGCTTTTTCTTACTCTTCGTTTTCCACGATAAGTATATCTCATTGAATCAATAACTTGACCAATAAAAAAACAATCCTCGTCTATTGGAATAATATTTGGATGAAAATTCGGATTCATTGCTTGTAAAAAACGTGAACCATCCGATTCAATGACTAACTTTTTAAAAGTGGCATCTTTATCTTTACGCACTACAATAATATCGCCAGATTGCATATCCGAGTAATAAACTGTTGGGTCTACTACAATATAGTCTCCCTCAATGAAATCGGGCTCATTACTAACGCCACGTACTTTCAAATAGAAGCATTGTTCACAATCATCAGGTAGGGGAAACCATTCTGTTATTTGTGACATGTCAACTGATTCAACATTAGTGAAGTTCCCCGCTTGCACCCAAGATAAAACTGGAGCCATACGCGCTTGGATAGGTGTTACATTTGTAGCATCAATTTCTCCAACAACACCTTTTCTTAAATCTTCGGCAGTTACTCCTAATGCATTTGCTAATTCAAGTATTGAACCAGTTGATTTTGCATTACCAGTTTCAAGATCAGAAATAACAGATTGCTTGACTCCAGATTTCTGAGCTAATTCCTTTTGAGTCATCTTTTTAGCTTTTCTAATTGCTTTCAAGTTTTCGCCCAAAGTTGCCATATGGATTTCCTTAAATACCAATATCGGAATTCTGATACAAAACAGTATCGGTTTGGCTATTGTTAAAATATCGGAAAACCTATATATTTGTTTAAAAATATAGGAGCTTCTTATGAATCAATGGCCAACCATGATTTCAGATTTACGTGAAAAGGGCTTAACACAAACTCAAATTGGTACCGAAATTGGATGCTCACAGAATTACATAAGTAATTTAGAGCGTGGTGTATGTGGTAAGCGCTTATCTCATGAAATTGCAACCAGATTGCAAAAGCTTTGGAAAAAGCATTGCAAACACAAACAAGTGGCATAGGTAACAACATGACCAAATTATCAATTGATCTTTCTGCAAGCGCCAGAAATGACGTATCTCGCATATTGCATGGCCTTGATTCAGGTAATCAGAAAGAGATTGCTGAACAATTAAAGGTAGATCCAAGCACTATAACTCGACTTAAAACAGACAAGAAAAACAATGGGTTAAATGAAATTGAAATGTTTTGCGAGCTATTGAGTTTGCTTGGATTGAAGGTGGTACCAAAAGATTATCAAAGTATCGATAAAGAAAGAGTTGCAGCACTTTTAGTTATGTCTAAAAGCTGGATGAACCGCATAGAAACAGTGGATGACTTATTTCATGACGAAATCAGTGGTCAAAAAGAAAAGCTTGGATATTAAAAAAGCCTGATTTCGTGGATCAGGCTTCTTAATTCATCAATTTAGGAACCAATGAATATGCAAACTAATTTATCAAATCAATCGTCTAAAGACAATCTGCAAGAACAGAAGAGGCAGCAAATCATTCAATCTTGGTATGAGCCAGCTCTAAAAACGTTAGATGATTTACTTGAAAAGCGTAGAGAGAATTTGAGAAACCAAAACCGCAAAGAAAAAAATGCAGCGGTAAAACGTGATGAGTTTATGCAAGCACTTTCAGATCAGCACAGAATGCCACTTTTCCATGCTGGTCAAATCATCTCAAGTTTATATCGGGCTAAAAGAATCCGTTACTTAGGTAGCACTTTCATTCAGTTGAATGAAGAGGGGGATAAATGAGCTTAGATGCAACAATTTGGGCTTTCAAAGCAGAAGTGAAAACCTCAAGTCAAAGACTCGTTTTACTGGCTTTGGCTGATAGAGCGGGAGAGTCCCATAAGTGCTACCCAAGCATTAAACGTATGGTTAAAGACACCGTGCTTAACCGTAAAACAGTGATCAAAGTATTAGATGAACTCGAAGCAATTTCATTAATTAAATTTACAGGTGAAATCACTGGAAATGGTGTGAAGGTTTACCAGTTAATTGGTGTGATGGGCCGTGAAGAAAATGATTTAACTAATCCCAAAAATGGAACTAGTACCAATAACGGAACTAGTTCCAATTTCGGTACTGGTTCCAAAAACGGTACTAGTACCAATAATGGGACCGCAACCAGTCCCAAAAACGGTACCGAGACCAGTCCCAATATTGGGACACAGAACCTATCAGGGAATCTAACAATAGAATCTAAATATAAAAAAACATGGTTGAGTTTAAAAAAACTTGGTGAAGAAATTCTTTTGGCAACTGATCAGGAAATTTACGAGCAGATCAAAAACGCTACTTGGTTCGATCGAGAGTTACGTGCTTTTGAACTCTACAACGCTGAGAAGAATCTTTGTGATGAACTCATGAATTACCACTTTGCAGATTGGTTAATCAACGCATGTGGAAAATACCAAGCACGTGAACAATCTAAAAAACCAAATTCTGGAACACAGGTTCGAGTCCCGCAGGGAGAATCAAGCTCTCTTAGCTCAAAACAGATTTACTCATTTGCTCAAAAACTTTCTGTTCATCCAGAGTTTGCAAGCAAATACGCAGAAGGAAACGAGAGCTATGAACAACTAGCTGCTCGTATCGCAGTGAAGCTTACAGATCCTCAGCAACAACAGAAATTAATGCCATACCTAATTCAAGTTGGTTTCACTGGAAAGGGGGCCGCATGACATCAATGAGCCTTGCTGAATACCGTAAATTATTTCCTATTCAGAAAAATAAAAAGCGCCGTTCAGCAAAGGAAACTAGGGAACCAAGTGTAGGGGAGGTTTTATTAGCAACTCATCTTAAAGCCTGCAAGATTGATTTTGCGCAGGAATATAAGTTCCATCCAAAACGTAAGTGGCGGGCAGATTTTTTAATTACGGGAAAAAAGATATTGGTAGAGGTAGAAGGCGGGATCTGGAGCGGAGGCCGCCATACTAGAGGCAAGGGCTACATAGGGGATATGGAGAAATACAACGAAGCGGCAATGATGGGGTTTATGGTTTTACGGTTCAGCACAGAGCAAGTTAAAGCAGGCGTGGCGATTAAACAAATTGAGCAATTGGTGGGATGAAAATGAATATGCCAGTACAACACATTTTACAAGCGGTCGATTGGTCTAAATATAGTTTTGAAGAGTGGTGTCGCCAGCTTGGAGCATGGCTAAACGGTGATACAGAAACAATAGTCAAAATCGTTAAAACCATGCCAACTAAACGCATCACTCAAAAGCAACGTGAAAAATTAATGGCTATGTACATGAGTGATGAAACCTTAAAAGATCGCTTGTGTACTCGCCGTAAGGGTACTTGTTGTCAGTTAAATGATATTGAAGCACGTGCTATCCACAGATTAATACTTGATCTTCAATCTATAGATGATGAGGTTCTTCAGGAATGGATTGGGGCAATCTGGTGGCATTACGTTATGGGTGAGTCAATTCGTGATATTGCAAAGAGTAATGATACATATGGTTCGCAAATTCAACAGGACATTAAATGTGGCTTAGCTTTTATCAAATCTCGTTATCCGCATTTTCAAATTGAAAAGTTCATAAAAGTAGTTGTAGTAGAAAATCAATCAACTTGACTGTAAATACAGGGTATGGCATATTCGTGATAACTTGGCGATTTTGCATTTAAATCGACACTTTAAAAGGCTCGCATATGCGGGCTTTAATTGTATTATAGGATAAGAAATGTCTGCTGAAGTAGCTTCAATAACATCGGCTCTAATACAAGGCTGGTTTTCATTTGTTGGGGCACTTTTAGGTGCATTAGCTTTAATTGGTACTGTATGGTTTGGTGCTAAGTCTGCATTAAATGCACATAAAGCCGATAAGTTAGCAGAAGCGAAAAGGGATATTTACCTCGAACTTGTTAGAAAATGGCAAAAGTTCTTAATTACATGTCATTCATATAGAATTTTAAAAGATGAAGAATTTTTTGATGAATTCTTCATAATTGTTAAAGAACTCACGGCATCTTTACATGAATCAAGTTTTATTTCTGATCCCAATACTAAAGAAAAAATAATGATTTTTACGATTAGGTTCAGTGACTCACTAAAAGTAATAACTTTATATTTCAGGAATTGGTATGACACAGTCTCACTTGAGAAAAAAGAATTAATTAATAATGAAATATATGAATTTACGGAATTATTTGGTTTGGACGCATTATTTTTACAGAATGAATTGAGAAAAGAATTGGGACTTAGTGAGGATGAAGAAGTAAATCGAAGAATATTTGAAATGCAAAAAGAATTTTCAGCTAGAGTAAAGGCTGATTTGAAATAGTGGATATAACTTAAGACATGCTATAGTCCAGTCTGGTTAAAACTGGTAAGTAAGATGAATATCTGTGTTGGTGGTGAGCTGGATGGGCAAATGATAGAGAAAGAAGGGAAGTTATTATAAGCTTCTGACATCGATCCATTTTTTAAAACTGAATAATACAAACAGATTTATAACCGTTCTAACACCGTATACCATTTATGGTTACCGGTGGGATCTGATCTTCATGAAATGTCAAAAAGAGTATTAGATATTTTAAGAGCTAATTAATCATGAAAATACTAATATTGAGTATAGTTGTTTTCATAACTCAAATAGCAATTGCTGAATCACCAATGCAACCAGCATCAAAAGAATATGATTATTGTAATAAGACAGGAACTACATGTGGAGTAAGCTTTATTGAAAAATCTTTTGAAAATGGACAGATGGTAAATTCTGTAGGAACCATAGATGACTCAAATGAAGAACAACTATTAAATTTAGACCATTACTACAGAAAGGAATGTCTAAAATTTCTTGGACTAAGTACTGAATATGGAGTTCCAAATGATAAAAAGAGAAACTTTGGTAAGTGTCTCATTGAAAAATTAACTATAGCTATAGAAAATAGAAATTTGGAAAATGCTCATTATCTTGAAAGAACTATGCAAATATTTGAATAATAATTTAAAGAAGATTATTTTAATTAACGAAGTATAATTTAAGGTTTTGCAATTTATATTAAACTTCTTAAAGATTCGTTGAATAAGCAATTTTTGCTTAGATCATTATTTATATTTGTACTTTTAATAAATTCAAGTATTCTTAAAACTGCTTAAATATTAACTAAATTCTTACTTATGTAGGGGTGACTTTGAATATGACTAGACCAAAAGCAACAATTGGAAATCTCAACGTTACTGATTGTGATTTCGGTATAATTCAAGTAGGGAATTGCGAGATAGAAGTTACTGGAGATGCTAACTTCACTAGAACTGGTACTGCGATTCAGCAAATAGAGCAATATTTTGATTATGAAAAATTTTCCCGATTATTTAATAATCCTTCTACTGAGAAAATTGATGGGTTAATAAAAGATGTTCAATCACTTAAAGATAAAAAGTCTTTTAAATTGAATGAATTATTAGCTAAAAATGGTCTAACCGCTGCAGCAGAACTTGCAACAATTGCAACTTTTTTAATGCCTTTTTTAACTAATGGTTAATTTGAAATAATCTTTAAAAAAAACCACCTTCGGGTGGTTTTTTAATGGGTTTTATTTATGAAAAATGAAGTCAGCTTTCATGTACCAGTTCGACCAATGCCTCCAGAATGGATCTTTGAATTGGATACTCCAAACTTTGCACCAGCTCCAGAAATGTGGGAATGGATAGGCAAAGTATTTCTAGATCCAAAATCCAAATTATTTAACTCTGATCATATGCATTTACGTTCATTTCGATATCCCGATATCGCTGTGATGTGGGCTAGATCTGGCTTTAAAAAGCAAGGCCGTCAAGTCATCGGTACTACTGAAAAAGTCATGATCAATGCTGGTGGTTGGAAGAAAGAACGACAAGAAGAACAATACATCCAGTGGTTCAATTATTTACCTGAATACTTAATTACTTTTGATGCTTCATATTCACGCATAGCTAGTGATGTGAATTTTTGTGCTTTGGTTGAGCACGAGCTTTACCATATCGCCCATAAAAAAGACCAATGGGGAACACCTTCATATAACAGAGAAACGGGTATGCCTAAGTTAGCAATTCAAGGGCATGACGTTGAAGAGTTTACAGGTGTTGTTCGTCGTTATGGAGCAAGTGAGGATGTTAAAAGAATGGTTGAGGCAGCAAATACAAGGCCAGAGCTGTCACGTGCAGATGTTCATTACACATGCGGCACTTGTTACTTAAAGGTGGTTTAAATTTTTTTGCCACTCTACTTGGACTTACTTGGACGGATAGAGATAAATGGCAAGGCTTAATAAACGGGTAAAACTCTATATAGTACGGTCACTTGCTACCTATGAGACACCCTCTGAAACAGCGAAGGGTGTCCAAGAAGAATTTGGTATTACCGTCACAAAACAGCAGTGTGAAGCATACGACCCAACAAAGAAAACAGGGCAGGACTTAAGCGAAGAATTTAAAACTGAGTTCTACAAAGTCCGTAAGGAAATGAACGACAACCTTAGCGCAATTCCCATCGCAAATATTGCCTACCGCCTCAAGCGCCTACAACGCTTTATCGATCATGAACAATTCAAAGATAACCCGGTATTAGTACCTAGCTTAATGGAGCAGGCAGCTAAAGAAGTCGGTGGACTTTATACAAACCGTAAGGAAATTACAGGGGCAGGCGGCGGGCCAGTTAAAACAGAAAATACTGAAAAGCCAACCGCGCCAGTATATACACCTGATGAATTAGCAAAACTCACCCCGCAAGAGCTTTCGCGCTTAGTGATTAATGGAAAGCTATGACATACGCATTAGATGAAATAGCCCCTTTAATTAAAGAGTGGACTATTAACGTACGCTTGCCTGAAGTAATGACCGAGATGACACGGCGTTATTACTACAAGGCTGCAATTGAGCAAAACGAACTTAGTATTCAGGCGGAGTTATACAAGTGCCGTAAAGATCCAGTCCATTGGTTTAACAATTGGATTTGGACATATGACCCTCGTGGTATGGCATTTGGTTTGCCTGCCAACATTCCTTTTGTATTGAGACCTAAACAGGTTGAACTTGTGGCGTGGCTAGAGGAACGTGAAAGCACTCAAACACACGGACTAATTGAAAAGTCCCGTGATGAGGGGATGAGCTACGTTGTACTGGGTTTTTTCTTACATCGATGGTTATTTGTTGAAGGTTTTGCGGGTGGTGTTGGTAGTCGTAAAGAGGAATTGGTAGACAAGAAAGGCGACCCTAAAACCTTATTCCATAAATTCCGCGATATGTTCAGCAAAATGCCTGGTTGGATGAAACCTAAGGGCTTTGTTGAGAAAGTGCATGATAACTACATGCGCATCATTAACCCGGATAACGGCGCAACAATTACAGGTGAAGCTGGCGACAATATTGGCCGTGGTGGACGTACCACAATGTACTTTCTTGATGAATGGGCATTTGTTGAACGTCAAGAAGCTGTAGATGCTGCTATCTCGCAAAATACAAACGTTCATATCAAAGGTTCTACTCCTAACGGTATTGGTGATCGATTCCATCAGGATCGATTCAGCGGCCGTTACGCCGTCTTTACAATGCCTTGGCGAGCTAACCCGGATAAGAACTGGACCGTTACATACAACGGCAAAGTTATTTACCCCTGGTATGAAAAGCAGCTGGCCACACTTGACGATGTGGTACTTGCCCAAGAGGTCGATATTAACTACGCCGCTTCAGTGGAAGGTGTCTTGATTCCTTCAGCTTGGGTTCAGGCTTCATTAGATGCGCACGTTAAGCTCAATATTGAGCCTACTGGCGACCGTATTGGCGGCTTGGATGTAGCTGATGAAGGTAAGGATAAAAACTCATTTACAGGTCGTCACGGCGTTGTCATGAATTACTTGGCCACATGGTCGGGTAAAGGCGATGACATTTTCGGAACTACTCAAAAAGCAATGGATCTTTGCATTGAGCAATATATAGATACCTTGTTTTACGATGCCGATGGTCTTGGAGCTGGATGCCGTGGTGATGCCAGGGTAATTAATGAAAAACGCCGTGAGTTGGGATTATCTGAGGTTAATGTTGAATCATTCCGAGGATCTGGATCGGTTTATGACCCTGAAGGGGAAATGGTCGAGAAACGTCTTAATAAAGACTTTTTTGCAAATCTTAAAGCACAGTCTTGGTGGTCTTTGCGTTTGCGTTTCCAGGAAACTTTTAGAGCGCTCGAAGGACGTGATTATGATCCGGATATGATCATTTCACTCTCTACTGAAGATATCGATGCCAAGGAATTGGCATTACTCACTACTGAGTTATCACAACCAACCTACACAAAAAATGGTGTTGGAAAAATCCTGGTCAATAAACAGCCTGATGGTACTGCCTCACCTAACCGGGCGGATAGCGTCATGATTTGTTTTAACCCACAAATTGCTGAGCTCAACGTTTGGGGCAAGCTGTAAAAGAGAAAGTTATGGGCTTAATTAAATTTACTAAAGATTCATTCCAGAACTTTGCCGCTCGCGTTGGGTTAGGTACTGGAAATCAGCATGATCAGTCTGTTTATGGCTTTAATTTTTTAAGTCGTGACAGATTAAAGCTTGAAGCGATGTATCGATCATCTTGGGTAGTTGGCCAAGTTGTTGATGTAGTTGCTGACGATATGACACGTAAGGGTGTCAAATTGAATGGCCTATCAGATCCTAAAGAATCGGAAAAGATAGATCAGGAGATGGATCGCTTACAAGTATGGGGGCGGCTTAATAAAACAATTAAGTGGTCACGTCTTTATGGTGGTGCCATTGCTGTCATGATGATCGATGGTCAAAACGTATCAACACCTTTAAATGTCAACACTATTGGTAAAGATCAGTTTAAAGGTTTATTGGTTCTTGATCGATGGATGGTTCAGCCAACATTACAAGATTTGGTCACAGATTTAGGGCCTGATTATGGCACTCCGCGCTATTACGATGTGATTACCGATTCAGTTGGCTTGTGCAATCAAAGAGTCCACTATTCGCGCGTCATCCGTATGGATGGCGTTGAGCTGCCATACAACCAATCAATTGCTGAAAACCTTTGGGGTCAATCAGTTATTGAGCGATTGGAGGATCGGCTAACGATTTTTGATAGTGCTACTTTAGGTGCTGGCCAGTTGGTTTATAAAGCTCATCTACGGACTTATAAAGTTAAAGGGTTGCGTAGTCTTATTGCTGCTGGTGGCCAACTTTATGAGGCTCTTGTAAAACAGATCAATCAGATCCGACAGTGGCAGTCTAATGAAGGCTTAACACTAATGGATGCTGATGATACCTATGAAGCACATCAGTACAACTTTTCTGGTTTAGACAATATTCTGCTGCAATTTGGGCAACAGATTTCAGGTGCTACAGGCATTCCGCTTGTACGTTTATTTGGTCAGTCACCAGCGGGTTTAAATGCTACAGGTGAGTCTGATCTAGCCAACTATTACGACAATATCAACCAGCAACAAGAAGGCCGTTTACGTACACCATTGCAGATCCTGTATGCCGTGGTTCATATGTCAGTACTTGGTAAACCTATACCTGATTCATTTAGTTTTATATTTGCGTCTCTGTGGCAATTAGACGATGAGAAAAAAGCAAATGTTGCTAAAGGTGTTTCTGAAGCGGTTATTGCGGTTGAAGAAGCAGGCCTTATCAAACGATCCACAGCTCTAAAAGAATTGCGCCAATCAAGTGAAGTTACGGGTGTTTTCTCTCATATCACTGATGAAGAAATTAAAGACGCTGATGGTAAGGATCCACCGCCACCGGGTGAAGGTGTAGATGATGAAGAAACAAATAAATCGGATAACACCGAACCTGACGAGAAAGACCGAGATACGGTACAGCCAGCAGCTTAGAAAGATTGCTGGTTATGTCGATACTATCGTTAAGGGTTTTGATGTAAATGACCCCCGCACATATCCCTTAATGGTGGCTTCTTTAAATAAGTATGCCAATACTCTCCACCATTGGGCACAAAATGCCGCTGGTCGAATCATTACCGATGTTGCATTACGTGATGAGAAAACTTGGCTCATCTATGCACAAGGTCTTTCCCGTGGTGTGCGTGAACAGATCCGGAATACCGAAGTTGGTGCAGTATATCAGCAGCTTCTAAATGACCAGGTAAGGCTTATTAAGTCATTGCCATTAGATGCAGCTCAGCGTATTCATGACATTTCTACACGTTCGTTAATTGAGGGCAACCGTTCAAGTGAGATTGCCGGCTTGATTATGGCAACTGGCCGCGTCACAAGATCAAGAGCAAACACAATTGCACGTACTGAGGTTAGCCGAGCATCCTGCGTATTTACTCAAGCGAGAGCCGAGAATCTAGGTTCAGAGGGTTATATCTGGCGCACAAGTGAAGATGGTGACGTGCGGCCAAGCCATAAGGCTATGAATGGGAAATTTGTTGCTTGGAATAATCCACCAACCTTGGACAATTTAAAAGGACATGCCGGGTGTTTGCCAAATTGTCGTTGTTATGCCGAACCAGTTATTCCAGAGGATATTTAAATGCAAATTTTCTTCACTATTTTTGGCGGTCCACATGATGGGTATAGGTTCTCTCTTGGTATTCCAATGGATTGCGTTCATCTAATTGAACATTCACCAGTAGGCAATGTAAGAGGCCATGGCGAGCCAATTTATCGAGAGAGAGTAAAAACCGTTCGGTACGAAAAAAGAAGAATGTTCGTTAAAAAATATGGAAAGGTATTTTTTAAAGATGTTTATGCTTTTGATGAATATGATTTCAGAGAAGCATTAAAAGAGTTTCGGCATTCATTCAATCCAGTTTATAAAAAACACGACCACCTTCGGGTGGTTTTTTAATGCCTGAAAAAAGGTGAACCATGTTTAAAAGCAAAAAGACTAAGGACCAAAAAACGGTTGATCGATCCGAGATTTATACAACTGGTCAGTTGGGCCGTACACGTGAAATAACTCCAGAGGGTTATTTACTTTGTCGTGATGTGCCGATCGCTCGCATTGGCACATTGATGTATGCGGATGGTGAAGTTCCCATCACTGCTGACAATACTGGCTTGATCATCATTTATCGTGGTGAGGATGTTTTATTCCATCCAATTACCATTGCTAGCGCAGAAGGCAAGCCCGTAACAGATGATCATCCAAGTGATTGGGTAACACCAGATAACTGGAAACTTTTATCTAAGGGTTTTGTTAAAGATGTTCGCCGTGGTGAGGGTGCCGATTCTGATTATCTTATGGCCGACATATTGGTAACAGATAAAGAAACTATCCAAAAAGTTTTGGATGGGAAAGTAGAAATTTCTCTAGGCTACGATGCTGATTATACAGAAACCAGCAAGGGCAAAGGGTTACAGAGCAATATTCGGGTAAACCATATTGCATTGGTTGAAAAAGGGCGTTGCGGTTCCCGCTGCTCAATAGGAGATAGTTTTATGTCTGCTAAAAAGACACAAAAGAAAGAACCTTGGTATCAAAATTTGCTTGGATTAAAACGCACAGTTGACCAAGCTCTCGAAGAAGCAGACAAAACTGCGGATTCGGATGATGATGACAAAACTGAAGATGACGATGATGAACCTGAGGATAAAAAATCCAAGACTGGTGATGCTGCTATTAATCGTGAAATCCTCAAAATGCTCAAAACTATGGATTCTCGTCTGGTTAAGTTAGAAAAGAAAACCAAAGATAGTGATGATCCTGAAAAGAAAACGGAAGATGAAGACGACGATCCGGAAAATAAGACAAAGGATGACGGTGATTTAACCGAGCCAGAGCCAGCTAAAAAACTTGATGAATCTGGTACGCAAACTTATACCGGTGACTCATTAAAAGAAGTCATTTCACGTGCTGAAATTCTTTCACCTGGTTATCGCATGCCTACCTTCGACAGTGCGAACAATGGTAAAGCTGTTTTAAATACTAAACGCGCAGTACTTAAAACTGCATTTGCTACTGAAGACGGACAGAAAGCTATTACCCCATTTGTTGGTCAAAATCCTGATTTTGATAGCTTGCCAAGCCACACCATTGATGCTGTATTTGCAGGAGCATCGGAACTCATCAAACAACAGAACAATGCAAAGGGCATTCGTTCTGGAATTAAAACCACTGATTTTGGCCGAGCTGCTCCAACGCCAGCTGAAATTAATAAACGCAACCGTGAATTCTGGAACAAGCAAGGATAAGAATTATGTCTAATGCATTTTTATATCGCATGCCGAGTGGTATCCCTGGTGATGTCTCTCGTAAAAGCCAATCAACAATTGAGTCTCATCCAGTAGGTGGCCAATTTTCTGCATTTGGTCTATTCGGCAAAATCAGCAAAGTGAATGGTAAATTTATTCCACTGGAGGCGGCAGATACCGCAGCGGATATTTATGGACTATTAGTCCGTGCTTATCCAACTCAATCTGCCCAAAATGAGCTTGGAAAAGCCACTCCTTTACCTAACGGCATTCAGGATCAATTGCGCCGTGGTTATATGACAGTGAAATGTAATGCTGGTAATGCTAAGAAAGCAGGCACGGTATATGTACGAATCGCTGCTGCTACTGAAGCTAAACCAGTTGGAGGTGTTGAAGCCGCAGCAGATGGAGCAAACAGCATTATCTTACCTAATGCATTTTTTATGCATGATGCTGATGCGCAAGGCAATGTAGAAATCTCATTTAACATTTAAAAATTATTGAACAGCACGGCCACCGATTAGGTGGTTTTTTTGTGCCTGGAGAAAAGACAATATGAGTAAGCTATTAATTGCGAACACTATGGCTCAAGCTTTGGCCATGGGGACAGCAACACCAGTACGCGCACGTACTCTTGACCATATGATGACTTTTGATTCTCGAACAATTGATAGCACCGGTGCTTTCATGGTCGGTGAATTAGAACGTCTTGATCAAACAATGCATGAGCCTTTGGTAGATGTGACCTGGGGGCGTGATGTTGACTTACGTTCTGATGTATCAATTGCCGATGAGATTTCGAGTTTCTCAAATGCAACATTTGCAGCAGCTGGAGGCGCTTCACCTCAAGGTAAATCTTGGGTAGGTAAAAATGCAGATGCGATCCAAGGTATCGCGTTAGATATCGGTAAAACCGCACTGCCTTTAACTCTTTGGGCTAACCAAATTGGTTGGACCATTCCTGAGCTGGAATCTGCTCGTCAAGCTGGTCGTCCAGTTGATGCCTTAAAACACAGTGGTTTAATCCTTAAGCACAATATGGATACCGATGAGCAAGTTTATATCGGTGATGAAGTTATCGGTGTTCAAGGTCTTTTGAACTCTGACAAGGTAGGCGCTACCAACGTTAATAAGAGCTGGAAGTTGGCAACAGCAGACGAAATGTTGGCCGATGTGAATATGATTTTATATAACGCATGGATTGCTTCAGGCTTTGCAGTTTGTCCTTCTAAATTGTTATTGCCGCCTGAACAGTTTGGCTTAGCAGTAACACGTAAAGTTTCTGAAGCCGGCAATATTTCAGTTTTGGAATATATCAAAGTCAACTGTATTTCAAATGCTAAAAACGGTAAGCCATTAGATATCCAGCCTTCTAAATGGTGTATGGAGCGAGGTACGGCGGGTACTGATCGTATGATGTGTTATACGCAAAGTGAAAGCCGTGTTCGCTTCCCAATGGTTCCTTTACAGCGTACTCCCGTTGAATACCGAGATCTACGTCAATTAACTACCTACTACGGTCGTTTAGGTGCAATTGAATGGATTTATCCGGAAACAGCATTCTATGCAGATGGTCTATAAGGGGAATTAAGTCATGAGCAAACAAGTACAAATTCTTCTTTCTCGTCCAATAACTGTAAATCTTGGAACTGATGAAAACGGGCAACCGAAGTCTTTGAAATTACCCGTGGGTTTACAACACGTAGATGAAGAGGTTGCCAAAAACTGGTTTGTTAAGGCGCACTGCCAAGAGATTTCTAATAATGATATCCAGACAAGTGAGCTGCAAAAGCAACTAGAAATAGCAAATGAAGAATTAAGCATTCTTCAAACGCAGTCTGATGAAGCCGCAAAGAAAATCGGACAACTTGAAGGGACTATTAAAGAACGTGATACCGAAATCGCCAACTTGAAAATCCAGTTAGATAAAGCCCTACAAACGCAAGCTGCTGAAGTAAAGGCAAAAGAATCGGCTAAGGCAAAAGAACCACCAAAGGAAACTTAACCTATGATCAGTGAATCCTCTTTTCGTGAAGAAATGCCGGCATTTGCTGATACAACGCAATATCCGTCATTTCAGTTTAATTTCTATTTAAACCTTGGGAAAAAGTTACTTCGTGAGGAGCGTTGGGGGGATACGCTTGATTATGGTTTGACACTGTTTATTGCTCACTATCTCACGCTTTATAAGCGTGCGATGGGTGCTGCAAGCATTGGTGGTGATGCTGGAAAGATTGTGGGGAATGAAACATCTAAATCAGTTGATGGTGTTTCAAAGTCCATGGATGTTTCGGGCGTACTAATCGCTGATGCTGGCCACTGGAACCAGACCACATGGGGAGTTCAGTTTTATCAGTTCTTGCTGATGGCTGGCGCTGGAGGCATCCAACTATGAGCAGCGGTGTTAAATCAAGTGGTAAAGGCTTGACTGATATTTTCCAAGCAATGGCTGAACTATCGCAAATGGATGTATTAGTTGGGATTCCGCACGGGGAGGCTCGAACTGATGGAGATGGCCTAACTAATGCGCAGATTGGCTACCTTATGGAAGGTGGTTCACCTTCTCAAAACATTCCTGAGCGGCCATTCCTTGTGCCAGGCGTTGAAGAAGTTCAAGAACCGGTAGGCGATAAATTAGTTAAAGCGGTTGATGCTGCTTTAGCTGGTAATAGCCAAAGAATGATGATGTTGCTTGAATCCGCTGGAATGATTGCAATGAATTCAGTTCGGGCTTACTTCGTAAATGGTGAATTTGCCCCTCTATCTCTGGCCACAATCCGTGCTCGAGCACGCCGTGGACGTAAAGGAGCTAAGCAGTATCTAAAACAGCTTGAATCAGGACCTGCCGAAACAGGCCTAGTTCGGCCGTTGATCGATACGGGTGAGCTTAGAAAGTCGGTTACTTACGTAATTATGAAAAAGGATAAGGAGGTTAAGCGTGGCTAATCTTGATGTTTCAGACGTTTTACTAGATCCCGACTTTATGGAGACGGGCATTATTTGCAAGCGTACTGAGGTCATCGTGGGAAACAACGGACGATCGCAAGAGACGATTACAAATACCTCTTTTTCTGGTGTTGTTACTACAAATAACGGTATCAAAATGGACCGCCGTGCCGATGGTACTTTGATCAAGGGTGCGATCAACATTCACACGCAATTTGCTTTGATTCAGGGTGATGCAAATAACAAAGCTGATGAGATTACTTGGAAGGGTAAAACCTACATTGTGACTCAAGTCTTAGATAACTTGCATTATGGCCAAGGTTTTATAAAAGCTATTTGCGAGCTTAAACCACTGGGGTAAATCATGGGTGATTCTGCTACAGGGGGATATATCACCCCTGGCGGTGGATCTGCTTATGACCAAGAACTTGAGGACATCTTTCAAGCATTCATTGTCGGGATGACATCTTTACCAGGTGCAATGGTTCGGCCACGTTTCCAAAGAGATCCACCACCAATTCCCGAAATTGGTGAGGATTGGTGCGCCTTTGCTGTAAAGTCAATAATTCCTGATGATGGGCCTTACTTCGACCAGAAAGACGAAACAATGGATTCAATTCGACATGAAGAATTGACGCTGTTTTTATCGTTCTATGGCGACCATGGCCAAACGATCGCAAACGTCCTCAAAGATGGTCTAGGCATTCCGCAAAATATCGCGCAACTCAAAGCGCAAAAAATCAAATTTATCAAGGTGGGTGAGATCATCACCGCGCCTGACTTTCTCAATAATCAGTATGTACATAGATATGACCTAACCGCTGTCTTTAAGCGGCAAACATTACGTACGTTTGCAGTTAAATCTTTTGTAGATGCTGGACCTATAGAATTTCCGAGGAGTAATCCATGACATTGTCCACCTCTGATGTTGTTAATGTCTCCATTAGTTTGGCGGCTTTAGCAGCGGGGCCGCGTAGCTTTGGCTCTTTGCTTGTATTGGGGGCTACCGATGGCGTAGTAGATCCAGTTGAGCGTTTACGTGAATATTCAGATCCAACGCCAGTAGCATTAGATTTTGGCACTGATGCACCAGAATACAAAGCGGCTCAAAAATACTTTGGGCAAGTGCCTAAACCTCGAGTTTTATACATTGGCCGTTGGGTTAAATCGGCTAGTTCAGCTGTTTTAAAAGGTGCGGTTTTATCGGCGGATCAGCGAGATATTGCAAACTTCACAGCTATTTCTGACGGTTCGATGAAAATCACCATTGATGGTGTTGAAAAAATTGTCACTGCATTGAATTTATCAGCCGTGACTAATTTAAATGGTGTAGCTTCGGCATTAACAACAAAGCTTAGTACAGCGTCAGTAACTTGGAACGATGTATACAATCGCTTTGAAATTACATCATTAACTACTGGCACCACATCAACGATTTCTTACGCTATTGCCAATGCAACCGGCACAGATGTTTCTTCATTGATGGGCTTAACAGTCGGTCATGCTTCGGTACCAGTCAATGGTTATGCAGCGGAACCTTTAATGGATGCGATTACTCATTTAGCTGATAAATCCCTTAAATGGTACGGGTTAGATATCGCTGAGCCAATTTCTGACGCTGATGTTGAAGCAGTAGGAGATTTTATTCTTGCTGCAAATCCACCCCGTATTTATGGCCAGACAATTACAAATGCTTTGGCTTTGGAGGGTACCAGCACAACTGATCTGGCTTATAAACTCAGCAAATCCAACAATGGCCGAGTATTCACCATCTTTTCTGGTGATACCCCACATGCAGCAGCATCGGTGTTTGGCCGTGCATTTAGCGTCAACTTTAATGGCACAAATACAACCATTACATTGAAGTTTAAACAGCTACCTGGTGTAGAAGCTGAAGACTTGCAAGTCTCACAAGCGAAAGCTTTGAATGCTAAAAACTGCAATGTTTTTGCTGGATACAACAACGACACAGCCATTTTACAAGAAGGCGTGATGTGTGACGGCTCATTCATTGATGAGCGTCACGGTCTTGATTGGTTGCAAAACCATTTAGAAACAGCACTGTGGAATCTTTTCTACACCACACCAACCAAAGTTCCACAGCTGGAAAGTGGCGTAAATCGTCAATGTACGGTACTTGAGCGAGCATTAGAGCAGGCAGTAACTAACGGTCTTATTGGTCCCGGTCAGTGGAATGGTGATTCTTTTGGGGCCTTAGAAACTGGTGACTATCTTCCAAAAGGATATTACGTCTTTGCTAATAGTTTAGATGATCAGGCTCAATCAGAACGTGAGGCGCGTAAATCTCCAGTTTTCCAGATCGCAATCAAATTGGCTGGTGCAACACATTTCTCTGATGTGCTTGTCTCAGTTAACCGCTAATAAGGACAAGAAAATATGTCTACATATTCATTTATGGATACTCAATGCACGCTTGCCAGTGACGATGGGGTAATCGACCTAGGTTACGGTGCGGGCGTTGCAGATGAAGGTATTACCATTGCGATGGCTGGCGATGCTAACACCATGACTATTGGCGCTGATGGTGAAGGGATGCATTCATTAAGTGCCAATAAGTCAGGCACTGTGACTATACGATTATTAAAAACATCGCCAGTTAATGCCAAGCTCTCCAATCTTTACCACATTCAACGCTCAAGCACGAAAAAGTGGGGTAAGAACACTATCACACTGAACCATACCGGATCTGGTGACAATGCGACCGCCACGAAATGTGCTTTTAAGAAGCATGCTGATCTAGCTTATAAGACAGTCGGAGACTTTAACGAATGGGCTTTTGATGCAATTAAGATCGATCAAAAATTAGGAGCTTATGACTAATGCAAATTGGTAATCATAATTACGAAATTGGCCGCTTAGATGCTTTTGATCAATTTCACGTATCCCGAAAAATTGCACCTATTGTTCCTACGATTGTTCCCTTCATGACTGAGATCCTGAAAAGCAATGTAATGGATCTCTTAGATAAGTTTGGGGATGATCCCGATAACCCGGATCTAAGCGCTTTAGAAGATTTTGATCTAAATAGTTTTGGTGAGGCGATTCAGCCTTTTATCGATGCATTTGCGAAAATGCCAGAGGAAGATGCTAACTACGTTATGAAAAAGTGCTTATCAGTCGTTACACGCGATGGTGCACGATTGGTAGTTAAAGATGCCTTGATGTTCGATAACTTAGGTATCGAGCACATCCTCCCGCTAACAATTGCAGTGATCCGTATTAACTTGGGAAATTTTATTCAAGGGTTGCTTACTCAGGCATTGAGCAAGAAACAGCCCACATAAAATTTATGCATTTACCAGACCACGAAGATTGGCTTTTACGGCCGGTGATTCGTGGTCTTTGTCGTTTTGAGTCTTTAAAAGATGGAACTGTAGATCTAGCTGATATTGCATTGATGAACGATGCATTAGATGTGCAGGCAGATAACCAGCTTTTACTTGAAAGATTTAACGATCAAAAGAAAGGTTGAGATAAACATGAGCGATACAGTTATTCGTGATTTCTTAGTGTCCTTGGGTTTTTCTACGGATAACGAAGGCGCTAGAAAAATGGGCGATGCCCTCAAAGGGGTAGATCTCAAAGCAACATTACTGCATAAAACACTTTTGCTTTTGGCAACTGGTGCCGTTGTTGCTGTTGCTAAGACAGCAAGTGAACTCGATAAGCTGTATTACTCATCTCAACGTATTGGCGCATCTGCTTCAAATATTAGAGCCTACGGTGATGCAATCTCACAGATGGGTGGTAATGCACAAAATGCACTACAGTCTCTTGAGAATGTTTCGCAGAAAATGCGTAATTCACCCGGTTATGAAGGCATGCTAACAGGCATGGGGGTTGCTACCCGTGATGGTAACGGCCAATTACGTGACCGTGTGGAAGTAATGAAAGACCTTTCAAAGACTATGAAAGGCATGGATTACTACCAAGCAAATGCTTACGCAAGTTCACTAGGTATTGATGAAAATACTCTTATGGCCATGCGTGATGATAAGTTCATCAGCAACATGGAGAAATACCAGAAATTACGGCAGGACGTTGGTTTAACTGACGAACTAACTAAATCTGGTACCGAATTCATGGTCCAGTTCCGTGATATTACGATGACAACTAAGGCAATTACTGAAGTTGTTGTAATGACCGCAGGGCAAGCACTTATACCCATCCTCAAGATGATTAATAACTTCTTGCGAAGTGCTATTGCTTGGTTCGCTGAACTAGATCCAAGATTTAAAGCAATTCTGGCCACTGGATTAAAGTTTGCCTTACTCGCCGTCATCTTTGGTGGTTTTATTGGAACGATTGCTAAATTGGCCTCAGTATTGCCAATGTTGAAAGGACTCCTTTTCCTGATCAAGTCGTTACGTTTAGCTTTCTTAGCTTCTCCTATCGGTATTGTATTAGCGCTTGCCGCTGCAATTGCTGCATTGTGGGATGACTACCAAACTTGGAAAAATGGTGGTGAGAGTCTTATCGACTGGTCTAAATGGGAAGGTGGTATTGAAACGGCTATTGCCCGCATAAAAGAATTGGCTGAGTTAATCAAAAACCTAAAAGATAAAACTGTAGAGTTTGTCACTAAGGCAATTGATGATCCAGCGGGTACCGCGAAAGAAACAGCCGCAGCAATTACTGAAGCTGCTAAAACTGGTGCAGCTGCTGTGGTTAGTGCAACACAATCTACTGTTAATGCAATTAAGGAAAATGTGAGCATATCTAAAACTGGAAAAACGTTGCAACTTTCCAACCAAGATGTTGAAGATTTAATCAAAGTTACTTCAACTGAAGTGGTAGCATCACTTAAAGGTGAGGCTTTTACAAAACAGACCCATGGTATTGTTGATACTATTTTAAACCGTGTTGTGTCTGGTAAGTGGGGTAATACTGTTCGAGACGTAGCAAATGCAAGAAGGCAGTTTACTAAAATTACTGGACCTAAATCTTATAAAACAAAATCAGGCAAGGTTGTTAAATTGAATCCATACGGTTCTGTTCAAAATATGCCATTAAAAGATGTAAATCCTAAGGTCCGTGCAGAAGTATTAAGTTATCTTGAAAGACGGGTGAATGGTCAGGGATCAAGTGTAGGTGAACACTTGAACTATGCTAATCCTTATGTTTCAGATAAGAAAAATAGGGATGCATGGGTTGATGCATTTTTCGAAAAGTCAAAAAAAGATGGTTTGGTGTTTGGCTCGGGAAGAAGTGTTCATGGTCACGGAACTACGCAGGATTTAATTAAATATAAACCTAAGCCATTTTCGATAGCTGTGTTAGGAGGTAATAGCTCAATTGTTAATGGTCTTAATAACATGAGCATTAGAAATACATCTGCACCTGAGAATAACCCTCATAAAGATCAAGTTAATGCTGTAAACTCTAAAATCTCAAACGTTACTATTTATCAAAGCCATAAAACCGAGATGACTATTAATGGCGCCAATAATCCATATGAAACAGCTAATATGGTGAAACGACATAATGAAAATACAATGGTTCAAATGGCTAGAAATGCTAAGAGTATTGTGTCTTAAAAAGAGGGTATATGAAGTATTTACTTTTAATGTCTTGTTTATTGCTGCCAATTTCTTCGATGGCAGCACCATCACCTTATGCTGAAAATACATTTGGTCGAATGCCTCATAAAGATATTATGAGACTAAATAAAGATGCTTGTGAAGTGGAAGGGAATGCAACAGGAGATACAGCCAGTATTGAAGAATGTATTGATTATCAAGAAAAAGCATTCGATAAACTTGTTGAGATATACAATAGACATGACATAACTGCATCTTCATGGGGATTATGTATTGGTCAATCACATATTCATCCATCATTTAATTACGTGATTATGCTTGGTTGTATGAAAGTGGTTAAAGACATTTGTAAGGAGACAAAAGACGGTAAATGGGAAAATCCGAATCTATGTATGAAAAGTATAGAGTCTGGAGCATGGATTAATAATCCAAAAGTATATCAACCGTACAATCCTCAATAGAAATTTTGAAAGCATAAATTAAATAAGAAACGGATTATTTTCCATGAAAACTATTACTTGTTTACTAAGTTCTCTTCTAATTTCAGCCGCAGCATTTGCACATGAAAATCCTGACCGTATCGGGAAGTGTTTTGTTGTGGATGGGAAGAATGTTACTAAAGGATGTATTGTTGCCTCTGGTGGCGGTGCAGGTGGGATGTATACGCTTCTTACAATTGGTGAGAAAGAATACTTAATAGAAGAGTCAACCATGAATCCTGATATTGAAGAACGATCTATATCTATGGGTGGTGACTCAGATGAGCTATTGGAAGCAAAAGAGTACTATCGTGATAAGAAGACTAAGAAAGAGCTTAAAGAATATAAGGATGGTGCTTGGCTTTGTTATAGGCAAGTGGGTGGCAAGATGGATGCTTGCTATAGAACGCGTTAATTTTAAATAATTGATGAAAGTAGATTTTACTTAATGAGATAAGTAAGATGCTACGTTAACTAAATTAACTTTATGATTTAAAATGTCTTTAGATAGTTTGTCTTTAATTTGGTGGAATACAAGTTTGTCACCACCTACTGAAAAAAAAGATCTAAAAGAAAAACCATTAACAAAAGAGGAGCAATTGAATGCATGCGCAATTTATATTGAGTCACTTTTTTTATTAAATTATGATTTTATATGTTTGGGAGAGATTAGCCCTTCCGATATTAATCATTTAATTTCTCTATTAAATGTAGTTGATA
This sequence comes from Acinetobacter sp. LMB-5, assembly GCF_001541635.1. Taxonomy (NCBI): domain Bacteria; kingdom Pseudomonadati; phylum Pseudomonadota; class Gammaproteobacteria; order Moraxellales; family Moraxellaceae; genus Acinetobacter; species Acinetobacter sp. LMB-5. The sequence goes on from NZ_LRDR01000010.1 coordinate 29,357, forward strand.
GTAATTACTCATATATAAGTGGAGCTGAAAAAGTAGGAAGATTGATCTTTGATACCTGCATTTTCTTCAAAAAAGAATATGCTTTAATTGAAGATAGCTCTCAAACTAAAAATTTTATTTATTCGATTGGCGGTAGAAATATAAAAAGCGGTCAACGTTATGAATTTGAATTACCTTATAGTAAGAGTAGCTTAGTTTTTTATCTTTCTCACTGGCCAAGTAGGCAGACCTGTGATGATTCACTCTATAACAACATTGCGCAATCAATTAGAGTAAATATTGAAAAGGATCTTCTTTCTTCAAAACATGTAATTTTATTAGGTGACTATAATGTTGAACCTCATCACACTAGTATTGTTTCATGTCTACAATCCTCAAGAGAAAAAACATTAGTAAAATATAGAAAATTTCTTTTCTATAATCCTTGCTGGAAATTCTTATCTAGCTCTCAATATGTAGAAAATGATAATCAGTTGTTTGGAACTTATAGATTAAGAAAGTCTGGTTTATTCAGTGATTGGCACACAATAGATCAAATTCTGATTTGTAAAAAATTCCTTTTAAATGAATGGAATTTTAAAGATGAGCATGTAAAAATTATAGATGTTAATTCTTCGATGGGATTGCAAATATCAGATCATGCTGCTGTAAGTTTTTATATTGAAAGGAAAATTAAATGAGTAATTCGGAAAGAAGAGATTTTCTTGCATCTCTTAAGCATGGAATTGATGCTTCAGCAATACGCGAGAATAATTTAAATATTATTTTTGAAACTTTAATTAATGTAAAAGAAGATATTGAAAAATTCTCTGAGAAGAAAATTTCATTAAAATGGAGAGATAGCCAACGACACACTATGTTAAAAGCGGCTGCATTAGCTTCTACATTTGATCCAAGTCTTTCAGTATTACAAAAGCCAACAAGCCAAGTAATTTATATATTTTCCACTATTAATGAAACCCTGAGGGAAGATTTAACAGTTTTAGAACTAGGAACTGAAGGGTTCCCTTGCTCTGTAACTATTGATGGGAATAGGTTTACTTCTGCTGATATTGAAAGCTTTCAAGATAGTCTTGATCAATTATTATCATCACCATCAACTGGTGAAAAAATTAAAAAATTATTAAAGTTTGACCCAGACCATATAACTAGTCTTGATTCTCCTGAATAGTTCCTGAGTTAATAAAGAATCTAAATTAATTAAACCCTGCAATTGCAGGGTTTTTTATTACCCGGAGAAAAGCATGGCTATCACTGAAACAGTTGGCTCCCTCTTACTTGGTGGTCATCGTTCAATAATGGGTTTATTTGCTGATGTAGTAATTGAAGAAAACCTTTCTGATGAACTAGTTATTACAGAGCATCCAGTTGAAAAGGGTTCACCGATTTCTGACCACTGCTATAAAGCCCCCCCAGAAGTAACAATGAAAATTGGCTGGTTTGAAAGTGCTGGCAGAATGAATGGACTTATTGGCAATACGTTTATCGGTTCTGATTTGTCTCTACTAGGAATCTACCAAGGATTACAGGCTTTACAAGGTCAGCGTCTCGTTATCTCTACGGGCAAACGCCTTTATACAGATATGCTCATTAAGTCTTTAAAGAACGTCACAGAGGAGACTTCCGAAAATGCATTAATGATTGATATTGTTTTTAAGAAAGTTTTTATTTCAACCACTAAAGAAACATTAGTTTCTATTGCTGATCAGAAGAATCCAGAAGTTACCTCTGATGTGGTTGACTCGGGATCTAAACAGCCTAAACAAGTTGAACAGTCTATGTTGTCTCAAATCACTGGTTTAGGGCAGGTTGGTGGTGCTTATACGGTAGGGCTTTAAAATGGCTTTGTATGAAATCCCTTTGCTCGATCGCAACCAAAAGTTTTTTATCAAACTGAACAAGGTTAATTACCAGCTCAAGCTTGTTTATCGAAAACGATGGTACCTAGATATTTTTCAAACTAATTCTGAGCCTGTTGCCTTAGGTATTCCCTTAGTCTCAGGTATCGATATTTTAAGCCCATTTAGTCATGTAATTAGTGGCTCAATGTACGTTCAAAACCTCAATGAAGATGAGAGCCAATCATTTAGTGATTTAGGTACCAACATAAAGCTTTTTTGGCAGGATCCTTAAATGACTGAACAATGGAAGCGAAATTGCCGGCTAACCGTCCAGCTTAAATATGGGGAGCCAGAGGCATTAGATTTATCAGAAATGCGGATTGTTTTTCGTATTAATCAACCTACAGCTGAAACACCCAAAGCAGCGGAGTTTTATATCTATAACTTATCAGTCGATACCATGAACCGGCTTGCTGGCGAGGATAATTCCAACGTAGGGGCAATGGTGACTTTTGAGGCTGGTTACGGTGAAGAGTTGGCCACAATTTTTAAAGGTTCAACATTCCAATATCGTCGTGGACGTGAAAGCCCGACTGATACCTTTTTATGCATTCTGGCTCAGTCAGGTGATAAAGCTAAAAACTATGCGCTGGTTAATAAAACTATTGCAGCTGGTACCTCAGTCGATCAAGTCAAGAATGAGCTCGCAAAAGAGTATCAAGCGAATGGAGTGGAAACAGGCGAACTGCCACAGCTGAGTGATCAGAAATATGTTCGCGGCAAAGTAATGTTCGGGTCATTAGACGACCAGATCAGACAGTTTTGCAAAGATACCAACACTGAGTATTTCATTGATGATGAATACTTATACATGGTTGGCATCAGTAGCTTTTTACTTGACTCAGTTTTTGAAATGGATGCCAGCTCGGGCATGATTGGAATGCCTCAACTCACAACAGAGGGGCTAATGGTGAATTGCTTGCTCAATCCACAATTGCGCCGTGGTGGGCGAATTCATGTTGATACGACAAGCATCCAAACTCAAGCTTTTGATATTGATTATCAAAGTCAGGGAGTAGACCAGCCGCAGAAAGATCTTAAAACAGCTGGTGGCATTAATGGGATTTACATCATTAAAGCGGTCGAGCATTACGGAGATACACGCGGCGATGATTGGTATACGAGCACAGTTTCAGTTGGTCAGGGTGCTGTAGTTCCTAAATCAGGTATTACAATTACGGCGGTGGATTGATATGGCTTTAAGTAATAACGAAAGATCGCCTCATTTACTCAACATCATTAATGATGCGATTAAATCAGCCTTGGCCGTAGTCTGGACCAATCTTCCTTGTATTGTTGAATCTTATGATCCAGATAAACAAACAGTATCTGTTACCCCAGCTATTCAAATACCGGTTATGCGTGAAGATGGTTCAATGGATTTAGTGGATCTACCATTAATACCAGACGTGCCAGTGTGTTGGCCTAAAGCTGGAGGTTTTGCTTTAACATTTCCAGTTAAGCGGGGTGATGAATGTCTAGTACATTTCTCATCTCGATGTATTGACTTGTGGTGGCAAAACGGTGGCATTCAGCCACCGTTTGAAAACCGTAAACATGATCTATCTGATGGCTTCGCTACATTTGCGCCGCAATCTCAGCCTAACCGTTTAAAGAGTGTGGCCACTGATGCGGTTGAATTAAGAAATGATGCCGGTAATGCCAAGATCCGGATTAATGATGCTGGCGAATTAGAGTTTTTCGGTACCAAGGCATCTTTTAATTGCCCTGTTGAAATGAAAGATGGACTGGGTGTCTTAGGGGCGTTAAAAAATAACGATATTAATGTTGGTTCTAGCCATGGCCATTCTGGAGTTCAACCCGGTAGTGGTGATTCTGGTCCACCAAAACCTTAAATAAATGAGGGGTCGCCGAAAGGCGGCTTTTTTTATGCGCTATAGAAAGCTAGATGATGATGGGGATTATAGCTTTGGCCAAGGTCAAAATAATTTCCATATAAATACACCTGAGGGTGTAGCGCAGGCGGTAATGACTCGCCTTAAATTTTGGGTAGGTGAATGGTTTGCTGATACTTCCGACGGCACCGGATGGACTACGGACGTTTTAGGGAAATTCACCGACCATTTGTTTGAGCTCATGATTCGACAACGCATTTTAAGTACTGAGGGTGTTTTAAGAGTCGATTCGTTTGATAGTCAATTTGATGGTGAGACACGAAAGCTATCGATTCAATCAACCATTACAACGATTTACGGTTCAGCCAGTTTACAAGGGGAGATTTAAAGATGGCATTAACTAGCATAGCCCCTGTAATTAATCAGTATGGTGCTACAGCTGCAACTTATAGTGAAATTGTCGAGTACCTAAAGGATAAGTACCGAGGAATTTACGGCCAAGATGTTTACTTGGAAAACGATAGTCAAGATGGTCAGTGGATTGGTGTTATCGCACGTGCAATTGCTGACTGTAATGCTGAAGTTATAAATGCTTATAACTCTATGTCACCAAGTACTGCCGATACTGATGCGCTATCGCGTAATGTAAAGATTAACGGTATACGTCGTGCAGTGGCCACACAATCAAGTGTTTCGGTAGTATTGGTTGGTGTTGCTGGCACAACCATTAATAACGGTATTGTGAGTGACAAGAACAACAATCGTTGGTTATTGCCAGCACAAGTTATTATTCCATCTGAAGGGGAAATTGTTGTAACTGCTATAGCTGAGAAAGCTGGAGCAATTCTAGCGCTACCCAATGCTGTTACTACTATTTCAACACCTACACGAGGCTGGCAATCTGTAAATAATCCTCAGGCATCTACCTTAGGTGCTCCAGTTGAAAGCAACACTAAATTACGTCAACGCCAAGCCTTATCAACGGCCATTCCTTCGCGTTCTTATACAGAGGGGATTTTAGGCGCTCTATTTAGTCTTGATGGCGTGAGCCGTTGTAAGGTTTATGAAAATCAAAAATCATTTAATCATCCGCTAGGCTTGCCGCCAAACTCTTTGGCCGTTGTCGTAGCGGGTGGAGATGATCAATTGATTGCTGAGACGATTCGAGTAAAGAAGGCACCCGGTTGTGATCTGTACGGAAATACAACTGTGATTCGTCCAACAGTGTATGGTGATCCTGTCTCAATCGAGTATTGGCGACCTATTCAGAAGTCTATTGGTATCCGTTTTGAATTAACGACTAATTCAGATTACACGGTAGATATTGGGGAGCAAATAAAGAGCGCTTCAGCTGATTACATTAACCAGCTCGATATTGGGGACCGTATCGCAATTAATAAACTGTATGTACCAGCTGGCTTATACGGCGCATTAGATGCAAGGTCTTATGAAATTGAAAGCCTTCAATTAACTGTAGATGGTGTGCCTGTAGAAGGTGATTACACATTAGCCTTTAACGCCGTAGCCTATTGTGATTCAGACAATATCGAGATCAGTGTTGCCGGAGGTGGTTAATGCAAACAGATGATTACTTGAATCTGATCATTAATGAACACCGATCTAAACCAAACTTTAATGAGACAGTCAAAGTATCAATAGAGCCGATTATTGATTGCATGAATGTGCTGCAAAGCATGAATGAAAAGTTTGATTTAGATACAGCAAGTGGGGATCAATTAAACATCTTGGCCGAATGGGTAGGAGCTCCAACAGTTGTACCTGACATTGTGCCACTTCCTTTCTTTGGCTTTGAGGGGCAACCAGAGTCACTAACATTTGGTGAGACGGATGATCCTGATATTGGCGGCTTTTGGCGTGAATCAGGTGTAAGCAGTTACCGTGGCCAAAGTATCCCACCTCAAAAATTACCCTCTGTAGTGAAAGCAAAGATTTTGCTTAATAACTGCGATTGCACACTGGATGAAGCATTTGAAATCTGCAAGTTATTGACTGATGTGCCTTTCAAATTAAAGGACAACAGAGATATGACGGTCACGTTTGAATTTCTTGCCGAGTTTCAACCCATAGATAAAGAACTAGTTCGCTTGTTGTTTCCATTACCAAGCGGAGTTGAGCTAATTTTTTCGGATGAAGTAGATGGATAAGTTAGAAGAATTTAGCCTTAATGGGCCAAAAAATACCAATGGGTTAACTTTATTGAGCGGCTTCCCATCAAATAAAAAGCCAGCTCGTCAATGGTTCAATTGGTTATTCAATTCACTAACCAAAAAGATCAATGAAATTATTGATGGCAAGTTAGATGCAAGTGCTAATGCAGTTTCTGCAGCGAAATTAGAAACAGGTCGAAAGATTACTTTTACAGGAGTTGTAAAAGGAGAAGGAACTTTCGATGGATCTCAAGATATTACAATTGAGACTAAAGATGGTGGAACATTAGGCGAGAAAGCAATCGCTATTATTAGACTTAACGGTGTAAGTTTTGATTTAGTTAAAAGCCGAGGATTTGCTTCAGTTGCAAATATGGGTGGTGGCCAAATCGAATTTACTTTGACTGAAGATGCACCGGACCTAGATTACGGAGTTGTTTGTACTGGTACTGCTAATGACACAGCAGCAGTGAGCCTTCAGGAACGCGAAGATTTTGCACGTACTCAATCTAAATTTCGATTAATGGGAGCATATGGTGGTGATAACACTCAAGGGCCATACAACCCTAAGATCTGTACTGTAGTTGTCTATTACTAATCATATTGAATAAATTTTTCTAACCGCCGCAAGGCGGTTTTTTGTTGCGTGGAGATTCTCGAAGATGGCAACAAACTGGAATGCGGTTTTAGCAAATATTAATAATGCCTCTGACATCTTAGCTATTCTACGGAAAGTTTTAGGCTTGTTAGATGGCAAGGTCGATTTAACAAAGATCGATGAAATTATTAATGACATTACTAACATGCAAATGGATGTCGATACAGCATTAATAAACGTAACTTCCGCTTTATCAGAATTTGATACTGATGCTCAAGAAGCAATTGAACAGGTTATTGCAGCGGGACTAATGGAGGGTTTTACAACAGAAGCCGAGCTTTTAGCATCTCGTCCAACAGTCTTAAAAAAATATGCAAAGGCTGAAGACACAGATGTAATTTGGTTTTGGAATAAGCCAGAAGGTTCACCAGATGGCAGCTATTGGGTTAATACGGGTTTAAGCGAATTAACGCAAGCAAAAGACTATACAGATCTACGCGAGCGCTTAGGTTTATCCCGTAATATTTTTACATTGGATGAGATTAAAGGGATCGACTTTTCACGTATTACCAATCTCGCAGGCCGAACCGCTGTTAGCCGCATTGCACCAAAATCAATTAAAGTTGTTGGCACACCAAGTGCTCCATTAGAAGTACGTTGGCGTTTCAGCGCAGCACACTTTAAAGATACCGGAACTATATCCGCTTCTATTAGATTAAAAAGCGTTACTGCTAATGCTGGAGCTGCGGTAAATGCTGTTCGTTTTATGTTGTTTCAAACTTTAGTAAATGGTCAGTCAATTAAGACTGATTCAAAAACCATTGCTGGATCAGAAGCTATTACTTCTGAAAAAAATATAGTAATCGAAAACATACCTCTTGATGCAAATGCAGTATTTGTTGAAGTCGGATTTAGCATCACGGCCGTAACGAATCCGCGAGAACTAGTCTTTGAAGACTTTTGTATTTGCTCAGCATCGAAGGCTGTTTTTATTAGACCCCATGACAATCCAAAGAATTTATTCCCTGATCCATTGTACAGCGGCCAATATTCGACCACTTTTCAGGGTTTAGCACGTAATGAAAATAATCAGTTAATAATGACTTTTGAGGAGTCAGCAACCACTTTTCAAAGCCTTTATTCAATTCCAGCTGTTAATCAATTTGCACCTGGTGCAATTGTACGATTTGGTTCTGAAATTTTTAGTACTGCAACAAATGCGACTCATATGACGATGTTTTTCTATGATGCAGCTGGCGTGAGTATTGGGAGCTCTAACCAATCTGCACGTATTGCGAATAGTTACGATATTCTCTCTTCAGAATTTGAAATTCCAGCAAACTGCGTTCGTATTGATTTGAGATTAATGAAGGATGTAAATGCAACATTAGCAAAATTTAAACCCGCATTTTTATATAGTTCATTTCAAGATCGGGGCACATTTACACCTCAATTCCCACTCACTCTTATTCATGTCGATGCTGTAAGAGGTTTAGACAATAATAATGGAACACAGACATCTCCGCTAAAAACTTTAGACCGGGCAATGTTGATGGCTGGCTATAACACTCATGTTGTAGTCTATGGTGGCGACTATTATGAAGCTCCCCAAGTTTCCCCAAAAATTGGCATTCTCACTGTATCGGCTGCACGTAATTCTCGTGTTCGTCTTATTGGAGGAAAAAAGCTAACAGGTTTTACAAAAACTAATGGCTATACAAAAGTCTGGCAAGTTCCCCTAGCTACCAATCCAGTCAATGATGGGCAGGGAGGAACTGATCGATCAGGTTATTGGTTATATCAGTTAGATGTTACTGATGCTAAAACTGAAATTTTACGCAGATGGAAACATCAACTAGGGCGAATAAATCGATTATCAGATTGCGCTCAAATTTGGCGCGTTTACAGCATTTCAGAAATTGAGAATGCAGTTAAACCTAGCTGGTTCTGGGAAGCTGGCGTTTTATATCTGAGTTGTGTTGGCTTTGGCGATCCTAATACAGCTGAGATAAGAGTACCTGACACATTGTGGAGTCCTTTCTATACAGGCAACACAACCAAAAACCAAACAATCAGATTGGTTGGCATTGAGTCATATTTTTGGTTAAGTGGTTTTAGAGTTTGGGATTTTGCAAGTGTAGTGCTTGAGCGTCTTAAAGCTATTGGTAATCGTGTAAATGGTTATGAAATATCTGACAATGTTTTTATTCGTCAAGTAGGCTGCGAGGGTGCCGGTAATTGGGTTGATGGTAACGGCGGACATGTGTACAGGGAAAACGTCACAAAACAATCTTGTCGCTATGAAGGTGAAGATAATTATTTCCACGACAACGGTGATGATGGTTTTTCGTATCACGAGCTGTGGTCGGGATATACACTAGGAATGCTCTGTGAGTATAACGGTGACCGAGGCATTGCCGATGCTGTGGGCAGTCATATGGCTCATTATCAACCAATCCTCTATAAGAATGGTCAGGGGGACGGTAAATGGCCAATTGATGACGGCGCGGGGATTGCATGTGTAGGAACCGCTACAGATGGCGGAGTTAGTACTGATTCTGCGGTTTTTGGAGGTTTTTCAGAAGGTAACATTGTTAATTATAACGTTGGTGGGTCAAATGAAAATTTAATGAATCTATTTTACTGCGATTCTCACAATCCTGTTATCCATCATTTTAGCGCAACAAACGGTAAGTTGAATTTGCATAATTGTGGATATAGAGGAATGGGCACCGGAGAAATTAAATACACTTCGAATGGTGTCATAAACGTAATAAATTCTGAAAGAGTAACTTGATAACTCTGCAAATGCAGGGTTTTTTTATTGTCTTAATTTTCTGGAGAAATAAATGGAACCAGTTTCCACCAGCGGTTTAACAGCATTATTAAAATTTTATGGGGCAGCTATTATGGTGACTTTAGCGGTCGCTTTAGTTGCAGCAGTAGTATTAATGACACGTATGCCACGCTCACCACAAGAATGGGCTGTAGGCTTGATTTGTACAGTTGTATCAAGTCTTGCTGGCGGCTCATTCATTATCGTGAAGTGGGGGCTTCATGAATGGATTACGGACATTTGGGGAATGATCGCTCTTGGTGGCTTCTTCTTTATATGTGGTATTCCAGGTTGGGCTTTGGTCCGATGGATCTTCAACTTTATTGATAAACAGGAAGGTAAGACGATTGTCGAAGTAATTAAAGAAGTTAAGAAAGCCAAAAGAGATATCGAAAACAGTTAATGCCGCCTTCGGGCGGTTTTTTTACATCTAAAGGAAACAGAAATGAATATTGAACAATATCTTGAAGAGTTGATTAAGCGTGAAGGCGGGTATGTTAATAATCCTGCGGATCGAGGAGGGGCAACGAAATACGGTATTACTGAAGCTGTAGCACGTACAAATGGTTTTAAGGGTAATATGAAAGATTTACCACTTGATGTGGCCAAAGCAATTTATCGAAAAAACTATTGGACAGCTCCGCGATTTGATCAGGTGAATGGTGTTTCTACTGCTGTAGCTGATGAGTTATTAGACACAGGAGTAAATTGTGGTACCGGCTTTGCAAAACCGCTTTTACAACGTGCATTAAACTTGCTGAATAATCAAGGCAAAGGCGGTTGGCCAGATCTAACGGTAGATGGAATTTATGGCCCAGCTACCTTAAATGCTCTTAAAATCTATTTGGCCAAACGTGGGAAAGAAGGCGAGAAAGTGCTTGTGCGAGTACTTAATATTATGCAAGGCCAGCGTTATATTGAAATCTGTGAGCGTAATCCCACGCAAGAACAGTTCTTTTATGGTTGGATCGCTAACCGTATTTCACTATGAGGGTTATGGTTTTGCTGTGCATTCTACTATCAGGTTGCTCAGCATATGCAACAAATAAATATTTTTCATGGAACTCTATTTGAAGAGTTATTATCAATTATCACTTGTGGGAAGTAGTCTTTGATACCAGGTATATGGATTCCAAGCGATTCCATTGCATCTTTTGAAGGGTAACTTATCAACATAGTAATATCTATAATTTCACAGTCTTCAATCGTACAATCTTGTAAACCAAGCACACCAACAATTGAAGCGTTCTTGGGAAGTAATAATACACTTCCGTGACCTATAAAGTGCGTGTTTATATATTTTCCTCCAATGATTGCTATACATCCAGGTCCAACAATTTTACATCTCTTAAATACTTTATTTTTTTGGACTTGCATTGTGGGCAAATATAGATCACTTAAATTAATAATTTGGTCTGTGAAAAGATCTGAAAGGGGATTAATTGTAGATTTTGGAGTGGCAAGTGTTGCAAGATAATTTGCCTCAATCGATAACTTAGTAGCTTCGGCATTTTTCTTTTTTGATAAACTAATTAGATAAACCATAAGTGTAAAGATTAATGCACTTATGATAGCCACTATCACCCAGGTGAAAGAACCTAATTGATTTATTTCCTTAGATGCTCGAGCCCACAAAGCGGTAACAGTGGTTCCTAGTAAAACGAAAATTAACGTTATTATTTTCCATAATAGTTCCACCCATTCAGCACTAAGTTTAAATTTGTTTAGTAAATTTTTTAACATTTTATTTTCCTAATTCTTAATAACAGATATGTTTTATCATAACTATATTATTGATCTACTTTAATTTATATTAATTAAATCAGGCTTAGAAATTTTAAAGTTTTCATCGAGGATTATATTATCATCCAGATAAATATTTTGATATACAGATTCATCTTGTAGAATTGTAGTTTGTATTATCCTTAAGTCACACCAATCCTCTACCTTTAAATTAGTATTAAAAATTGGTGTAACCATCTCTAAAACTTGACCATTTAGTCCATGAATTACAAAACTACCAGCTACATATAAATTTGGAAGAGTGTTTTCTGCTATATCTTTTTTAGAACTGTAATGTGGATTAGCTGAAATAAATGTTTCGGCATTGTTTAGGTCTTCAAATTTATATTCTGTTTTATGTAGTAGAAGTAGAATACATATAGTAATTTTATCTGCATTTTTCCTAATTAGAGTTTCATTAATAATTATGTTATTCTTTTTTAATACGCCAATAATTTCTTTGATAACATCATTTTGTGTCAAAGGGGCTATGATACTGATACCAACAAAACATTTCTTTACCGCATCCCAGAAAAATTGTGGAAATTCACACTCGGTATATTTCGCAATCTTCGTTTGATCATCAATTACATAAGCTGTATCTAACATTTCCAAAAAGGTTTCTCTAGAAAATTGAAATTCCTGTAAGAAAACTTTGTTTTTTATTTCAAATGCCTGATTTTTAATTAATCTAATAATCCATGAAGGTAAATCATTAAATAGATCTAGCGGCTCATTGGGAGGGGAATAATGGAAAAGTGCTGTAAGTCTTAAACACCTGTCTAGCAGGGCTCTATTTACTATACCCCTATCTCTTACATCACTGTGGGCAACAAAATCTGCAATTTCTTTAAATTGTTTGTATCCTTTACAATATGGTCTCAAACTTATAAATAAATTTTCAACATTCGATTCATCGAAAACACCATTTTGTATTTTTGCTATATTTTTCTGAATCTGGTTTTTCTTAATTGGTTTCATTTTCTTTATGCTAATTTAATTAAACATATATATTAATTGGTAATAATTAATAATTCATCCCATTTGAATGGATTTCTACTAAGTTTATCTCGTGACATCGACCAGTTCCGACCAGGAACAAAACATGGTCCGACACCAATTTTTTTCTTTCCAAACTTGCTATGGATACCATCCATAGCTTTCATCAAACATTCTTTCTTTTCTATCATTTCAAAGTCGGTTAAAAGGTCATATGTATGGCCAGTTTTTGGCTCAAGTCCAGTCAGCACAACACCGCATTTTTTGTATTTAATTCCTTCTTTATAGATTTCGTTCAACATTCTTGTTGCTGCTTTAACAAAATCAATAGCGCAATCTGTGGGTTCAGAAAATGAACCAGTAATCGACTTATTATAAAAAGGTACATTTGGATCAAATGGATTTGAATGAACAAAAGCAATCATACACCCACATAAAAGCCCTTCATCACGTAGCCTTTTACAAGCATCTTGTGCATACATCGAGATAGCTTCCTTTAGGTCCGTTAGTTCAGTTACGCGACCACCGAAAGACCGGCTTGCAACTATTTGTTTTTTTGATGGGGGAGTATGTTCAATCTCAATACATGAGATGCCCTGTAATTCGTAAATAGTCCTTGCCATCACAATTGAAAACTTCTTTTGCATTTCACGTGGTTCAGCACAAGCTAGATCAAGCACAGTATTAATTCCCATGCTTTGCAACTTTTTTGAATGCTTACGGCCAACACCCCAAACTTCAGATACTTCAATTAATGAGAAATAATATTCTTTGTTGCAAGGATCCATATTTACGAGATCGCAAACACTATTAAAGCCTGCATTTTTTTTAGCTATATGGTTAGCTATCTTCGATTCTGTCTTACTTCTACCAATACCAACACAAACTGGCAAGCCTAGCCATTTCCATATTTGTTGACGCATTTGCTGACCAACTTTTTCTAAATCAAAGTTCTTCTCATAAGCAGAAAAGTCAACAAAACACTCATCGATAGAGTACGGTTCAACTTCTTCTGCAGTTACGTACGAGCTCAAAATCTTGTGAAAACGTCTCGACATTTCTGCATACATTGCATAATTACTAGAAAGTACGATTACGCCATGTTGCTGAACTAAGTCTTTAATTTGAAAAAGAGGCACACCCATCCTTATTCCAAGTGCTTTAGCTTCATTTGATCGCGCAACAGCACAGCCATCGTTATTTGAGAGCACGATGGTACTTTTACCATTCAAACTTGGATCAAAGACTCTCTCACATGAAACGTACATGTTATTTACATCGATGAGGAAAAAGACTTTGTTTTCATGTTTCATGACTTAATGCCGTGTCATTTTAATGATATGAGTGACAACGCCCCAAATAATCAATTCTTGTCCATCTAATAAGTAAATATTTTTATAATCTGGATTCTCTGCTTTTAACCACTGGCCAGACTCATCAATCATTAACCGCTTAACAGTAAAATCATTGTCTATCAGTGCAACAACAATATCACCATGTTTCGCGTCAAGGCTTCGATCAACAATTAGCTCATCATTAATATCTATTCCTGCGTTGAGCATTGATAGAGATGCAACTTTGACAATAAAAGTTGCAGTTTCATTTTTTATTAAGTGCTCGTTCATGTCGAGTGCTTTATCTACATAATCTTGTGCCGGGCTTGGGAATCCTGCAGAAATTTTTTCTAAAGCATAAGGGACAAGCATATGAGTTGTTGGTAAAACTAGCTTGATAGACATAACTTCAGACAAAGCAAAACCTTGAGTAAGGTAAGGCTTTATCTGGATAATGGATGGTGCAATTTCGCTCATAGAATACCCACTAACTTGAATTTGTAACATATTCAAGATGATATGCTAGAGCTTAGTTAAATTTCAAATTTAAAAAGTTGTGGATAAATAATGACTAGTCGTAACTTGTCGCGCTTCATTGCGCATTTGGTCGGAATTTCTTCAATTCTGACCTTGGTTGTGCTACGAACTCATCAGCAGGCATATCTAAGAAAAACTCCTTAGCTTCTTCATGTTTGCAGTGAAGCCAGTCATCTCTTAGCTCTGGTGGAATAACAATGATAGAGCGCTTTTCATCAGTAGGGGCATGGAATTGCTTCATGAAAGGGTGGTGATCAGAATTAATGGTCAGCATACTCATGGATCTGATTTCTTCACCGTTTACTACCGCATATTCATAAATACCAGCAATTGTAAAAGGCATATCATCTTTTCGATAGATTCCCCACCATTCCGGCTTATTGTTGATGTACTTTGGTTCAAAAATTACATCGGCAGGTATTAAACAGAATTGGTTTTTCTTCCAAGCATTTCGGAAGCTGGGCTTTTCGTGAACTGTCTCAGTTCTTGCGTTGTAAGTGTTATGAACTTTCTTAAGTTCCTTAACCCATGGGGCGACTAAGCCGAAGCGTGCTAATCGCCATTCCATTTGTTCTTTTTTAGAGAATAAAAGGGGAGCTTCATAGTTAGGATAGATATGAGATTTATATTCAAATGTTGGCTCAAACAGATCCAGCAAGTGAATTCTATCTTTTGCGATTGGTTCGTAGTTTGAGCACATTTTTTATATCCCTATTAAGCTTATTTATTCTTTATAAACAATGACTATAGGAAATTGTGAAAAATTGATCAATGAGCAATCATTAAAAATTCAAAAGGATGTTAGACTTTTATCATCTAGAATCTGCTGACTTATTAATAATATTATTTTTGCATCTACCTTATACAAAAGTATTATAAATAAATTTGCAAAAAATAATTTAGCAGCATTCTTAGGATTTAATATTTGTAATTATTATTAAATGTTATAATAATTTATATAAAAAAGATTTTTATTTATTTTGGGTAGGGTATGTATACAAATAGCTGTAATTATTGTGGAACTAGATTTTCTACGGATAACTATAATAAAGTATTTTGTTCAGGTCATTGCGCTGATAACTATAGAACTGCAATGCAAAATAAAAACACTCCAATAACTCGCACTCATACTCAGCATGATCATAATATTACACCTGCCCCAGGAATCTCTATTGAAGCTGTAATAGTTATTGCTGTAGGTGGAATAGCTTGGAAATCAATGAAAAATTGGGATGAATTTGAACCAGTAACTAGTCATATTTTACTTGCATTTAATTATCTTTTTTATAAGCCCCTTCATTTTACCACCAATATTTATGATTATTTTACTAGTATAGAGCAGAATCACGGGCATTGGTTATCTGTTGTTAAGTGGGGAGGATCTATATTTTATGTTCTTTTTGTTTTTTCTTTTTATTTAGCAATTATCACAATATTAAATGAAAAAAAGCTTACATGGGTTTGGGTTTTATTTTTAATCTCCCCTTTAATAACACATGGAGCATGGTATTTTTTATATCATAAATGAGATAAAAAAGCCTTGCCTGAATAAAGATTTATTATTTATTGTATTGAAAATAGTAAAATACTATTACTATCAATCAATTCGGCTGCTGAATAGGCCTGATAAACTCTCTTGTCTTTATCTAGCTTCGTATCATGCTCACAACTACATAATTATTTTCCAAACCTAATGACCAGCCTGCCTCTTTAAAGAATGGTTCGCCATACTTAATTGTGTACTCGATATAGAAGTAAACCCAATCTTTCATAAGTTCTTCACTCACTCTTAATAAAAAACAACTATCAACTAAGAATCGATAATAATTCATTTATAACTTATTCAAAATGATAGAATTACTCAGGTTTGAAAGTTGGGTGTGTTTTGCTTAAAAAGCATGCAGTCTACAAATTTTTTTAAATTAATTGAAAAATAAATTTGTAGACTGATTTGTAGACTGTTGAATTGCAAAATACAGCATTGTGGTACAAGCGGATGCAACTTTAATTATGATTAACTATTTGAAAATGCAAGATAAAGCAACCGAATGCAACCATTAACAATCACAGCTAGACTGTCAGGATTCTACTTTTTCTACTATTCCATTGTTGGCACATTCATGCCGTATTGGAATTTATATCTTCAAGATCAGGGATTTAATTATCAAGAAATTGGTGTTTTATCATCAATTGCGATTGTAACTCGTTTTTTTGCGCCTTTAGTTTGGGGTTGGATTGCTGATAAATCTGGTAGGCGGATGTTGCTTGTTCGGGTAGCAACTTGGATGGAGTCATGTATATGGTTGGCTATTTTTATAGTGCCAAATACTTTTCAATCAGTTGCTTTGCTTATGCTTATTTTTAGTTTCTTTCAAAATGCGATTTTAGCTCAATTTGAGGGAGTGACTTTATTTTGGTTGGGTGATCAAAAAGCTAAACTTTACGGCAAAATTCGTAAGTGGGGATCGGTTGGGTTTATTGTTGGGGTATTCACTATTGGGGCTATTTTAGAAATAGTGCATATTTCAATGCTCCCAATTTTACTATTAATTATCGCGTCTCTAGCGTTTATTTGGTCTTTCACAATCCGCGAACCTGATAGCGCGCCTACTTCCCAAAAATATTTAGAACCTTTACTTCCTGTTCTTAAGCGCCCAACAGTGGCTGCATTTTTTGCAATTGAATTTATTCTACTTTTTTCACATGCGCCTTTTTATAGTTTTTATAGTAATTTTCTGAAATCTTTGAATTTCAGTACGACTGAAATTGGATTTTTATGGGCCATGGGCGTTTTTGCTGAAATTTTTATGTTTTCAATTGCCTCAAAGATTTTTCAACGTTTTTCGTGGCGCAGTTTAGTGATAGTGTGTCTGCTAGTGACGAGCATACGTTGGATGCTAGTTGCAGTATTTTCACATTGTTTTATTGGTCAACTTTTTGCGCAGTGCTTACATGCCTTTAGTTTTGGTTTATTTCACTTGATCGCAATGAGAGTTATTTTTCAAAACTTTTCTGCTGGACAGCAAGGGCGTGGACAAGCACTTTATAGTACCATGTGGGGGTTAGGTGTAGCTTTCGGTAGTGTTCTGGCTGGGCATTTCTGGAAAATTCTTTCTGGTGAACTCATCTTTATGTGTGCCAGCGTGGTTGTGCTCTTAGGTTTGTGCTTTGTAAAGTGGCTTCCGAAACAAGTCGATTCTTCAACTACCTAAGCTTGAGATCATGCAAAACAAAGAATTTATATTGAAAAAAGCAAGTAAATATAAAATTGTTTGATGACTTGTTGTGACACGTTACAGTTGAAAAATATTGTTTTTATATGGTTATGGAGCAGTGATTTTGTCAAAAAATATGCTAACTTAACTTCATGCGTTTAATGATTAATAAATCTATGAAAAATATTTATATTATTGGATTATTGTGGGCTTGTTCTGGTTTAGCTGTGGCAGAAACGGCTACTCAACAGCCAGCTGAACAACCCGTTCGGACTGCAAGTAATCCTAATGCTATACGTATTGTTACGCGCCCTGAAATTATGGGATTATGGGGAATGGAAATTCCAAATAATAAGAAATGTGTGGAATATTATAACTTTCGTAGTAGTAATGATGTAGTGATCAAAAGCGGTCAGGAATGGTCTTATGGTATTTATGAATATCAACCATCTGATGACCCTAAAGAGCAGCTAGCCGCTTTAGTAATGCAAATTAAATTTGATAATAATAAAGTAGATTGCTCTGGTCAGAAGCAAGACCAAACAGGTGATGTCTCACAATATTTTGTACAATGGAAAAACGACCATACAATCAATTTCTGTTCAACGGCTAAGGGTGAGCAGTGCTTTGCGACTTTACGTCGGGTATTACCATAAAATTATAGATATAAAAAAGCCTCTTAAAAATAAGAGGCTTTTTTTATTATGCAGTTTCAGCTTTCTTTTCTTCCACTTGCTTTAACAAGTGTTTTTCAAGGTAATGGATATCCATTGCTTGAGAGCAGAAGCTCTTATCTTGCAAAATAAGATCTTTATGTAGAGGAATATTTGTTTTAATTCCCGTAAGGATCATTTCATCTAGTGCTTGACGCATACGAGCAATTGAAGTTTCACGGTCTTTACCATGAGAAATCAATTTAGCAATCATAGAGTCATAGTAAGGTGGAATGCTGTATTCTGGGTAGATATGAGAATCTAAACGAATACCAGCGCCGCCTGGCGCATAGAAACTTTCAATTTTACCTGGTGAAGGTAAGAAGGTTGTAGGATCTTCTGCATTGATACGGCATTCAATTGCATGTCCTTGAACTTTGATATCTTCTTGTTGAAGCTCTAGTCCTAGGCCACCAGCAATACGTAACTGTTGTTCAATAATATCGACACCGGTAACCATTTCAGTTACAGGGTGCTCAACCTGAACACGAGTATTCATTTCAATAAAGAAGAATTCACCGTCTTCAAATAAGAATTCAAACGTACCAGCACCACGATACTGCATCAACTGACATGCATGAACACAAGCTTCTAAAATATCAGCTCGAGCTTGCTCTGGTAGGTTTGGTGCAGGTGCTTCTTCTAGTACTTTTTGATGGCGACGTTGTAATGAACAGTCGCGGTCATATAAATGAATTGCATGACCATTACCATCACCAAGAACTTGAACTTCGACATGGCGAGGTTTTTGTAAGAAGCGTTCCATGTAAACGGTATCATCACCGAACCACATTTCTGCATCGCGCTGCGCTGCTTGAACTGATTCAAGTAGTGTATCTACACGCTCAACAATACGCATACCACGACCACCACCACCAGAAGCCGCTTTAACAATAAGCGGGAAGCCGATTTCTTTCGCTTCTGCCAAGGCATTGTGGATGGTTACTGCATGGTCGCAACCTGGTACAGTAGGTACGCCAGCTTTTTTCATGGCAACAATCGCAGAAACTTTATTCCCCATAAGGCGGATATGTTCTGGACGTGGACCAATAAAAGTAAAGCCTGAGCTTTCTACAATTTCAGCAAACTCAGCATTTTCTGAAAGGAAACCATAACCCGGGTGAATAGCATCAGCACCGGTAATTTCTGCAGCAGTAATAATTGCCGGGATATTTAAATAGCTATCACTACTTGCGCCCGGACCAATACATACTGCTTCATCAACAAAACGTAAATGCATCAAATCCTTGTCGGCATCTGAATAGATACCAACAGTCTTGATTCCTAATGTTTTACAAGCCCGGGTAATACGTAAAGCGATTTCACCACGGTTTGCAATTAAAACTTTTTGCAACATAGACGTCCCCGGGGTAATTACGCGCGATAACGGAATAAAGGTTGACCGAATTGGATAACTTCACCATTTTTCACTAAAATTTCTTCAATCACGCCACTTTGAGTTGCTTCAATTGGGTTCATGATTTTCATTGCTTCAATAATACCCAAAGTTTCACCAGCAGATACTGTTTGGCCTACTTTAACAAATGGTGCTTCACCTGGGCTTGGAGCAGCGTAGAACACGCCAACCATTGGAGAAGTTTCAACTGCTCCACGCGGTGTTTTTGCAACTGGTGCTTCTGCAACAGGAGCAGCCGGAAGTGCTACACCAGCCGCAGCAACGACAGGATTGCGACGAGTTAAAGCGATTGATTGATCACCTTCTTTAACTTCGATCGCTTGCAAGTCAGACTCAATCATTAAATCGATGAGTTTCTTAATTTTGCGGATATCCATGGGCGACTATTCCTAAACTAGTTTGGGTTAGATGGTTGAATTTTTTCAATAGCGTAATCGAGCGCAAAACGATAGCCTTTTGCACCTAGACCACAAATCACGCCAATTGCTTTATCAGATAAATAAGAATGATGTCTGAATGCCTCTCTTGCATGGACATTAGACAAATGAACTTCAATGAATGGAATCGCAACGCCAAGTAGAGCATCACGTAGAGCAACTGAAGTGTGGGTGAGGGCAGCAGGGTTAATAATAATAAGTTTTACGCCTTCAGTTTGTGCCTGATGAATACGATCAACAATGGCACCTTCCCAGTTGCTTTGAAAAGTATCTAATGTGATTGAAGCTTGTTGAGCTTGGCTAATAAGTTGTTGGTTAATATCATCTAAGGTAAGATGACCATATACTTCTGGTTCGCGTTTTCCCAGCAAATTCAAATTCGGTCCATGAATCACCAAAATGGTCGAACTCATTCAGATTGCTCCAGCTCTAAAGTTGCAAATATTCTTTGCAAGATGTCTGCAAAGTTTGCTTATTATGGCATATGTTTCTACAATTTTTTTATAATTTGTTTTCATCGTCGCAGAAAGGGTATACCAAATTCGGCTTATATATTGTAAATTTTGCGATGATTTAGCAATGTTAAAAAATGACAAAATTTCAAGTAATTTAATGGAGCTTATTTTAAACTGAATTGACAAAAACAGTTCATGTATTTTGTGTAACGGCTATAGAGTTCTCTCCAATCACTAATAGCTCATTCCATCGAGTTAGATAATTTTTTGAACGGTGACATTGTTTCATGTGCCAAGATGGATTACGGGAATGATAACCGACTTGTAAATAGTGACTGCCAAATCGGTTACGAACTGTGCTGAGCGTTTGCATTAATTGTTGTCTTTGCTGAATCAACTCAAGAGGTTGCCATAAATCATCAATGTGATGTTGACGAGGATGCAAACCACAAAATAAAACTCCAATCTTTATATATTTTTTATTTTCTTTATATAAAACATCAATTTGCTGCATGGCTGCTTTTGTTAATATGCATAAATCATCTGTTGCATAATTTAAGCCTATCGCTTGAGAAGATGCTTTTTTATAAGGTGGTTTATCTATTTTTTCATAAAGCAAGACTTGAACGCAGGCACAGAGCTGTTCTTGTTTCATTAAACGGCGATGAGCTCGGTTGAGATGAAAAATAAGTGCTTGCTTAATAATTTCAATGCTGGACAAAGCTTGAGCAAAACTACGTGATGCTAAAATTCGTTTGGTGACAATTGCAGGATCGTCGAGTTGAATACAGGATTGGCCTTTTAGCTCACGAATGGTACGCGCCATAACCACAGAAAAAGCTTTTGCTAGATGATGCTCATTGGCAAAAGTTAAGTCTAAGCATGAATAAATCTCATAACTCCGTAATTGTTTGACTAATTGATAGCCAATTCCCCAGACTTCTTTGACTGAAGTGTGTTGCATGAGGTCTTCAAGAAGCAGAGGATCTAAAGTGGTGAAATTACAAATTCTATTAAAGCTTCTAATTTTTTTAGCATAGTGATTGGCTAATTTTGCTTGAGTTTTTGAATATCCGATGCCAATACAACAGGGTAAGCTTAACCATTCTTCTAAGGTTTCTACGACTTTGACACAATAAGAATGAATATCTAGAGATTGAAGGTAAGGGGTAAGGCGAATAAAACATTCATCTATAGAATAAGCTTCTAAATCATCGGGCGAGAAAAACTCACCAAGAACTGAAAAAAAGCGACGTGACATTTCAGCATACAAAGTGTAGTTGCTTGAATAGACGTGTACACCTGCTTGAAGAGCTTCTTGTTCGATTTGATACCATGGAATACCCATTTTGATACCCATATTTTTTGCTTCTTCACTACGTGATACAACACATCCGTCGTTATTAGAAAGTACTACAACTGGTAGGTCAATAAGTTTGGGATTAAATAGTCGCTCACAACTCACATAACAATTATTAATGTCTACGAGCGCGTAAATTTCGCGGTGTGAGATTTCCATTATGATTTGCCCCATTAAAAATATTGGTAAAACTACATATTGATATTGTTTTCATAAACACAGTGAGAGGAAGTGTTGGATGAAAAAGTTGCATCTTGAATATGTAACAAAATCAAGTTAACAAAATTTTTAGCAGAATGCTAGGGTGGTTGTGTGGGTTTGCCTCAGGTTAATAATGGAAAAATTAGATAAGGAATTAATATTTTTAATAAAAAAGGAGATCGTATGGATCTCCTTTTTGTGACACATTCAATGTCAGTTTTTGATTACCACTTATGGCTATAAGAAACTTTAAGCGTTGCACCATTTGCCACTAAATGGCTAGTGTTATCGCTAGTTCGTAATAATTGGCTATATAGAGGATAATACTTGCGGTTAAACATGTTCTCTAAACCAATCGTCACAGTGTCTTTTTTGTTAAGCGCAAAGCTACTGATTAAATCTGCTGTTGTATAAGATTTTACATCATAGCGACCAAAACTATTTTTACCATTTAAGCGATAATCTTCTGAACCGAAGTAAGTAGCTTGTAGACGATTCGTCCAAGTTTCCGTTGGACTATAGGAAATATAACCTGTGAGTTTTAATGGTGGAATACGGAAGCCTGTCATGTCTTGTTCAGCACCGTTTTGCGGCTTTTCACGACCTTTCATCCATGTAACACTACCACCAGTTCCCCAAACATTGGCATCATCAAGATAGTCAAAAGTTGCTTCAACACCAGTGACTTTTTCTTTGGTTCTAGCGAGTACTAAACCATTGTTGAACGATTGCACAGCACCTAGGTCGGAAGTGGAGTGGAAGACCGCTAAACTTGAAGAGAAGTTATTGAAGTTTCCTTTCCAGCCTAACTCGTAGTTATCTACTTTTACGGGTTCTAAGAATGACGAACCAAGGTTAAAACCTTCACCAGCATTACGAATAATCAAACCAACATCAGGTAATTGGAAACCTTGGTTAAAAGATGCATAAATCGAGTGTTGGTCATTTGGAGAGAAAGTCACGTTAGCATTGTACAACCATGCATCAGCTTTCACTTTCCCGCCCTCAACGGTGTAAGGGTTGGGCTTACCTAATTGCGATAATGGAACAAAGCTATCAATTTGGGCATAGCTGTCTTCATAACGCGTACCTGCTTCAGCTGACCATTGGTCATTAAAGCGGTGTTTTAACTGTATAAAACCACCCACACTTTGCGTGGTGAGTTCAGGTAAATAAATAAGTTTGCCAATTTTTACAAACTCTAAGCCACCAGATTGATCATAAATTTTTTGATCGAAAATATCTAAAGGCATTTCGCTTTTTTCGCGGCTAAAGTCACCACCCCAAACCAGTGAGGTGTCACCTAAAAACTCAAGTGGTGTAGTAACAGTTAAGCGGCTACCGAGTACATTATTTTCTTGATAGATCTGATCTACTTGTCCTCCACGATTCGGATTTTTTCGTGCATCAAATGGTGAAAAACGGGTAAAGAAGTCGCGATAATAAATTTGTGCATCAACCTTATTACCAAAAAAGTCTTTATGGTTATAAGTTAAATTGTAGATCTGGTTTTCGTTTTTATTTTGGTCTTTGAGCTTTAAGCCTTTAATTGCTTTCGCTGGTACAGTTCCAGCAGGAGCATTTTTCACACTTGGGTCAGATGCATAATCTGAGTCTTGCTCGGCATTATAATAGTTTGCAGCGAATTGTAGGTATTGGTTGTCATCAATATGATAACCAAGTTTACCACCGATACTATAGCCATCAGAATCATATAAATCGCCCTGACTTGGTTCTGGTGCAACACGGTCACCACTTGCATCGTACGGGCTACCAATACGCTGATAACCAAAGTCTAGTGCATAGTCAAAAGCATTAAAGCTGCCTGTGAAATATTGATGAATATCGCCACTTAAAGCATTAGAACGGAAATTTGTTAAAGGTGTTTGAAGTCCAACAACTGTTTTTGCTGTAGGTTCGCCACCAGCCGCTTTCGTGGTAATTGAAATAATACCACCTGCAGCGCCACCACCATAAATTGCGTTACTGCCTCGAATCACTTCAATGTTGGCAATACTTTCAGGGTCAATTGCTGAAAGTCCGCGTGATGTGTCACGTGTAAGGTTCATTGGTACGCCATCAACCAAGATGAGGGCATTACGGCCACGTAAAGTTTGACCATAATCGGTAATGGTTCGGCTTGAATCTGACAGGCCCGGTACGGCTTTTGCTAAAACGGTTGCAATACTTCCAGATGAACCATTTCTTAAAAGTTCAATTTGTTTTTCATCTAGCTTGGTGACTTGTTTGGCAGAGGTAGAGAGTTCATCTGCACGTGAAGCGGTAATTGTAATTGTAGGAAGTGCCTCAGGCTTTTTTTCAACATCTGTTGTTTCAGAGGCTGAGGCTGCAAAGGCCGAGTTTGAGAGAAAGATGGCCCCACCAAGTGAAAGGAGTGGAATGATATTTTTTACTTCAGACTTCCTGGTAAAAAGTTTGTGACTTTTTATCTTATTTCCCATTGTCTCGCCCTGAGAGTGATTTTAAATTTGTCGAATTATAAGTGAGAATGATTGTAATTCACAATATCGTTGTTGGACAAAAAATAATAAAATTTATTTTTATTAATTGTTGTGTAGAGGAAGGTGCACCCATCGCTCTACACAACTGAAAATTTATGAGATTTCTTTATAAGAATTCAAATGATTTTGATGAGCACGGCGAATAATGCTGCGGTCATCACCGAGTACAAAAAGCTGAACGGATTGTTGTTTCCATGCCGCAATATCTTCAGGTTGTCGGGGAATAGCACAGAAATGCTTTTGACTATTTTTAGTCTTTGCATACATCTCTTGAACTTTTTCTTTCACTTTTGGATGGCTAGATTGCCATGGCATTCCCATAGATTGAGAAAGGTCGGCAGCACCTTCTAGAATAATATCAATACCTTCAACTTTTAATATTTCATCTAGTTGTTCTAGTCCTTCTAAGCTTTCTATCATGGCAACGACAACCGTTTCGTTTGCTGCGTGTTGAACAAAACTAGCTAAATCATCCATGCCATATCGATTTAACCTTGTCGAGTTGAGACCTCTTTGCCCAAGCGGCATATAGTGACAATAGTTCACGGCTTCTTGTGCTTGCTGAGCATTTTCTATACGCGGAAAAACAATACCCGTTACCCCTGCATCGAGCAGAGGTAGAACTAAATGGTTGGCGTTTAACGGCACCCTCACAAAGACATCAAGATTCATGGTTCTAGCGGCTAAAATCATCGTCTCGACTTGAGACGTAGTAAATAAAGTATGTTCCAAGTCGATAATAATAAAGTTGTAGCCCGCAAGTGCCATTTGCTCGACATTAATCGGAGAAGCTACGGAACAAAAGATTCCGTAGAGCGTCTCGCCATTTGCTATTCGTTTCTTAAAAGAAATCGAATGCTTATTCATATTCAATTTCCTTAATAAGGCTGAGCGGGTTCGGCGTGGTTTGTACTCTTAAGCGAATTTCCGGAAGGAAACGGCGGCTTGCGAGCTGTTCAATATCAATGGTGTCATCTGTAAAGTTAAACAATTCATATCGTTCGCTAAACTCTGGGTGAGCTTCTTTATGCTGATTAATAATGGTTCTTAACATGGTCCAGAATTTGATTTCATCGAAGTCATAATGTTCATTTAAGAAAATCGCTAACTCAGCCAGATTTACAAACCAGAGCGCATCTTGAGTAAAGTCTCTTAACTCATTTGGAGAGTGGGTTTCCAAGAACGAGTTCGGGTTAATCTTGGCGTGCTCTTTTGGCGCATCTTGTAAGTTGGGTAAAAAGTTCGGCTCACGTAAAAGATGACGACTAAAACGAATTCCATCATGGAAATCTTTCAAAGCAGCTTTAACGGGTAAGCCATTTTTATGAATTAGTACCATGTTTTGTGCATGTGACTCTAAAGCGAGACCGTGACACCACAAAATATGCATGATTGGTAAATAAGCATTGGTAAGTAATTTTTCTAACCAGAACTCAATACCATACTCTTGGATCCACTCATCGATTAGCGGTTTTTGGTCTGTATCGAGTTGCATTAGTCCTGTTACTGGCGTTGCCGATTCGCCTTCTTTTAAGTAGCTGTAAATACTTTCGCGCCAAATGCAAGCCAGTGCGCCGTATTGAACAGGTAGCGCAATTTGCTGGTTCACTGAAAGACCGCCGATCTCTCTTAAAATAACAGGCTTACGCTGTTTTTCTAAAATATGGTCTTGTTCAATAATGTTATAAAGCCAGTCACTCATTTTTGCCGCATTTTGAACGGTATGCGGTGCCAATACACGAGAGGTCGAGGTATTGACCAAGTTCATTGCCAATTTAAGAGAAAGCGCTGAGATGTCGCTAATATTTGATAATGTGCGAATGGACTGTTGCGGTAAATAAGTCGGACCTTCAATATCTAACGGAATGATCAGTTGGTTGCTGATTGCATCTTGATAATATAATTCAATAATTTTATCCCACTGCCACGGGTGAATTGGAGTGAGGATATAATCTTTAAAATCTACATTTTGCTCTTTCAATTGATTGTTAATGGCTTGTAGATCTTTTTCTGAAAAATGCTGTTTATAAAGCTGCTCTAAGTTAATGGTTTCACTTAAAACCAGTTTGCATAGACTATTATGAGTTGCAACCCATTGAACCGTAAAACCTTCAGAAAGCTCGGGTGCATATTTCTGGTTTTCTTTTAAATCGAAGCCGATACGAGACTTAAAACTCGGGTGATATAAATGGGCGTTGGTAATCCGCGCTTCTTGTTCTAAATAAGGCAAAGTTCTTAAAGGTTGGGCAGGTATTTGGCTCAAAGTCTGCGCATGTTTAACGTAAGTTAAATTGAGTTCATCATTAAAGTTTTGCCATTTAACTGGGTCAGCTTCAATAATATTTTTTAAATCGTCAAGTAGCGTTTTTAAGCTAGGACGAGTTTCAGCATCTAAAGTAATATCAGAACGGACTAAGCTTGAAGGATCTAACTTAATTCGTTTAAAACTGAAATGTCGTTTAGCCACGCAAGTATAAAAAACGGTATCGGAAACATAAAACTTGATCTGACCTTTAGAAAACTCGTATTTAAAAGTATTTTCAAAAATGAGTGCTTCTAATAATTGACTCATTACGCGATTTTCCGCGAGGGTTTTATAATTGGTTTGTTGTGTTGGTTGAAGAGGACAAAGTGCTTCTGCGCCGCGATATTTATAAATAGGGTTTTCAACTTCAATCCAGATAGGATTGCCACCACTGTGGTAGAGCGTATTTAACATATTTGCCTTAATTGGTAATGTGAGTGAATTAATTAATAAATCGCGATATTGCTGGCCTTTGGCGCTAAAATTTTCTTGTGTGAGCGTAAGGCGTGTGGCTTGCCAAAGTTCAGATTCTTCAATCACGGAAACTCGTGCAATTGCACTGATGAGATGAGCAATGTGATTGATCACGAGGTAATATTTTAAAAAGGTCCACGCATCTTTCTGAGAGAACCAAACGGTACTATCTTCAGAAATAGATGAGTCATCTTCTATCATTTCTGGAACAATGCTAATGCCTTCCATGTCTCGAAGAATAAGGCGATGTGGATAGCCGTTTTTAAATTCCATTAAACTATTTTGCATGTGCGCTTCTACGCTAATACCTTTATTTGCAAACAACTCAATTAATGGAATAAGCGAAACCTTAACGTACTGTTTCCACCAGAAAGTAATGAAGTCTTTCGCGTCTTTCGATTGTAGATTTTGGTTGGGTGCTGCTTGCTGAATAAAGCTGAATAGAGGAATCTCATGATGTTCGCTTTCTTCAACCAAGCCGCCCAGCATTCGGGTATTTTCTAATACATCAGGAGTGAGTCCCGCTCTATAAAGGATACCAAATGAACTTTCAAGCTCTGGAATTTTGACTGTTTTTGCCTCTAATTCTGGCAGAATCACAAGGTCGGGATATTGCTCATTAATCTTGTGATTGATAATGATTTTGCTCGCATCAATGGCACGTTCCATTTCATCCATTGGATTATTACGGATGAAACTGGTAATTCGTACATCAATTGATAGCTTTAAGAATAGATTCGATTGAGGTAACCACACGGTACGAACGGATGAGGTCGGCCATACCGTTTGACCTAAAGCGCCCAGATAGATCACGTCTTGGTTATCTAAATATTTCTTCAAAGATGGATGTTGACGTAAGAAGTTGGCTTGCCACGGATGCGTTGGCATGAGCTCGTAATTTGCTAAGTTTTCTTGCAAATGCTCTTTTGCAGCTTCTAAAACTTCATTTTCAATATGGTGAGAAGGCTGTTCTTCACTTACCAGCTTTTGAATTAAAGAAGAATGAATTGCAAAGTAATGAAGTTGGAAATTTGCGCCTAACTCAGGGCTATACTTTTTCATGTCTTCTTTAGAAAAACCTAAGTTGGCCTTAGAGGTCACATGAAAAGGGTGCCCATATAACATGCCTTGTTCGGTTGCCTGAAAACCACTAACTACTTTAGATGCTGTTTGAGATGGCTTATTTTCTAAAAAGAATTTTGTGTTCTCGATACTATTTACAATATCGGAGTACAGGTTCTTATTTTGGTTTTTATCTTTAAATAAACTATTCAACTCATCTGTAATCAGTTTCACTAAATTTTTAGGGTCGGTGAGCGAGTCGAACGTATTGTCATTTAAGTTTTGCAGGACAAAACCACGTTGATATCTGTGATAATCCGTAGTTGAAAGATGCTGAACTGCGCCATAAACAGTCGTGTTAGATGCATTAAACGTATAAGCAAAATACAGGGTACTGGGTTGCTCCGCATATAGGGTGAATAAAGGAGAGTCTTGAGCTGGGATAATATGCTCTTCAAGATTTACTTTAAGTTCACGAAAGAAAGTATTCAGGTACTGTTCGAAAAGTTTATAAGACCATGCATCTGTTGTAATAATTGAGTTCATTCTTGTGCCTCTTCTAAAATTGTATCCATTAAGAATCTGTTCAAAATCACCACTAATCCCGCACCGATAAAAAATAGTGAGGTGCAGATTAATGCAGCGGTGATATTGAAAAATGAGTAGGTGAGCGTGATGGTGATTGGGCCAACAAGTTGACCTAAGACAAAGGCACTGTTAGAAATACCAATCACTTTTCCTTGGCTTTGAGCGCCAGCTTTTAGAGAAATGGTGTGTAAGATCGAAGGAATAAGGGCTGCAAAGCAGAAGCCTTGTATGAGTCGTAATACAAGAATCAGCCAGAGATTAGAAACCCAGATCAATGCGAAAATCGTGATGCCGCAAATTAAGGATGCGTAAATGAAGTTATTAAAAGAATCTCCTTTATCATCATTTCTTTTTCCCCAATAGGTTGCAGCAATAAATGCTGCTCCCCATGAAAGCGCATGAATTGTTCCCGTTAAACTCGCAGCAGATAACGATGAATGAGTGCTTTGGCTTATTTCACTAATGTATAAAACGAAGCAAGACACCAAACCAAAACCGCCGGCTTGAACCAAAATGCCGGCGCTTAACCATGAAAAAATCGTTCTATCAAAGAAAGCGGGAAGCTTGGATTTCTCTTTGGTTTTTGTGACCTCTGCTTTAACGGGATTGGTTAATACAAATGACGCAATCAAAATTAAGGTCATCACAACAAATGCTGTCGCGTTAAGTAATACTTCAACCTGCCATTGATCCATAAATATCCCGCCGAGCACGGGACCACATAGGCAAGCTAGCGCAACACTACTTTGTAGTTGCCCAAAAGCGGCACCACGTTGTTGTTCATTAGAAAGATATGAAACATAGGCATTTAAAATCACGGAAAGACCGCAAAAACCGAGTAAAATTCGCGCGAAAATAAACAGGTATAAATGCTGGGCGCTCGCCATGAGCAGTATTGAAATACAGAAACCAGCCAGAGAAAGTAACAAGGCTTTTTTATGGCCGAATGTGTCGGATAGGTGACCCACAATCGGTGCGGTAAATAAACTGCCAATAGCCGGAGCCGCGAGTGCCAAACCTGCCCAGATAGTGGGAGCACTCATATGCGCCGTCAGTTTTTTCATATAGAGCGGCATGATCGGAATCAGCACCATAAGCCCGAAAGTGGAAAAAAACTGACAGAGCAAAATAATGAAATGATCTAGGCGAGATGAGCGCATGATTTAGATATCCATGGTCTCATAGCTAGAAACAGATAAGCTGTGATAAGGGTTTGGCGTACTTCCGATTTTACTTGGCATGCCTGTTGAGTCACTTTCTTGCGCAAGTAAAGGCGTAAGTAGTTGTTTGAATGGCCAAGTCTTATTGTCGAAAAGATAGGTTTGAATTTGCGATTTTGTTTGTTTTGAAATCGGTTGGGTTTCTACAAAATCTTGAATAATGTCTTGAACCATCTCCCAAAAATCGCTTTCTGTACGATCCGTATATTTCAAGGTAGCTAAAGCAATCGGGTAGAGATTAATTTGAATCCCTAAGGTAATGAAGTAATTAAATAAGTCTTCATTTTTAGTAAAGATAAGATTGTTCGGTGTACTCGTGTCAATGGTATAAACTGGAGGTGTAAAACCACTTTCTTCAATGGCTGTGGTACATATTCTTAATGTATCGTGGTCACGCAAAATAAAGCATTTCAACTTATTATTTTCATAACACACCATGGTGTTTTGCCCGTGACATTCAGGCATGATTCCTTTTGCCCAAAGTGTTAAGAATGTTTGAATAAAATGAACACTTAAGTCTTTTAGTAATGACCATTTGTCACCTTTAACGCCTAAAGTTTCCCAAGGGTCAACATATTTACAGCTTAAAGCTGACATAGTGATTGAGGCGATGTTTTTATCTTGGCAAAAATTGGGTAAATGTCTGACTTGACAACCGATTACACCTAAATTTTTTACAATCGGCTCTTGTTTACCGAGTACCCACCAATGCGTTTCATTACTCAAAAAGAGGCGATTTTTTATTAAAGCAGTTTGATTAATGACTTCATTTAAAAAATCGTAAGCCGTATGCCCATTCATTAAATAACGGCCTGGCATAGAGCGGATTGCACCTAATGTCTTGGCATTTGTTGAGAGTTTTAAATGCAAAGTAGGGTTTGCATTGTGAATAAGCGTTCTTAAAGAAGAAGTCGGTAAACCAATCGTGGTGACATGGTTTAGGTCAATACCGTCGTACTTATTTTCTTCAAACTTTAAATAGCGATGTTGCGTCTCTAACAACGGCAGGGCTAAGTAATCATCTGAAAGCTGAGCCATTTTGTCAGCAATAAGACTTTCCTCAACTTCTGTTAACAGAAGCTCTTTATGAGGAATCGACTCCATATTATTGATCACGTCATCTTTCTTAAATGCCCACCAATACACCTCAATTTCTTTTTGAGTTGTGAGTGGTGCAAGTTCACCTTTTGAGTGAGCGAATGGATGAAATGGACGATCAGCGACCAGTGATAGCAACTCGCTTTTGATTAAAGGTGAAGAAAATGAAAGGGCTGACTGTAAAATTTGAGGAATTCTTTCAGCCGTTACTAAGTTGTCGAGCCAATAATTAATCGCTTTTTGATGGTGTGGCGATGGCCACCAATTTGCTTGGGTTAAATAGTTAAAAACTTCAGAAATAGAAATTTCAGACGTTGTATTGTTTAAGACGTTATGAAGCAAAACTTCGGCTTGGGTAACATAGAAAGGATTTACACCATCTACTTTTAAACAGCTGAAATAGAATTCCAACTCATCATTGAGAGTAATTGCCAGATAAGGCTTTTTATAGGAAATATGATCTTTAAAATCTCCATAATTCTCCATGTAGAGTGCATCTATCGTTTTTTGTAGTTGTGCTGTGTAAATCCGATCTAACATTTTAGTTATTCCTATTCTTATAAAAGCGGTAGAACCGTGCCAACGTTTTGTTCTTGTGCAGCATTGAAGAACCATTTAGCGCAGACAATATCGTCAATCGCCATGCCCATTGGATTGAGCAAAATGATTTCATCTTCGTGTTCGCGGCCGTTTTTATGACCAATAATGATGTCGCCAAGTTCAGCATGTAGTTTTTCACGGCTGAATAAGCCATCTTCAACCAGCACGTTGATGACTTTCTTTTCTCGGTTTGATTGGTCCCAGTCATCTACAATCACTTTGTCTACTTTTAAGAAGACTTCAGGCTCAATATCCATAATTGAAATATTTGAAACAAAGCAGCCTTTTTTTAGCCACTCAAATGGAATGTAAGGCTTATCTGAAACGGTGCAGGTAATGAGGACATCGGCTTGCTGAATCGCAGACTTAGCGCTGTCGTGAATTTCAATTTCTAGATGTGGATATTCAGATAAGAACAGTGCTTTGAGTTTTTCAGCTGCTTCAGGGTTCACATCAAATAAATGGATTTTTTTCACTTGAGCATATTGTTCAAGCACAGTCTTAATTTGCATTTGAGCAATTGGTCCGCAGCCAATCACGGTAATGTCTGAAAAGTCTTTTTTCGCTAGATATTTAATCGAAACACCAGTAATTGCCGCAGTTCGCATGGCACTGATGAGACTGCCTTCCATCACCGCAACTGGATAATTTGTTTCTGAGTCATTTAAAACAATCAGTGCGCTGGCACGCGGAATATTGAATTTTTTAGGGTTATGTTGTCTTGAACCAATCCATTTGATTCCGGCAATCGGGTCGTTGCCGCCTAAATAACAAGGCATTGCGATAATACGGTCGGCAATATGGTCTGCACCTTGCCAGCGAAGATAAGGTTTTAAAGGTTGAACAAACTGTTTATTTGCATGCAGAGTTAAACCTTCAGTAATCGCTTCAATAAATGAATTACTATGATTTGCGCCAAGATTTAATAAATCTGATTGACTTAAGTAGCGAAGGGTAGCCAAATTGCTCATGAATATTTCCTAAGGAGAAGGTTAAACAGCATTTTGTAAAGTAAGGTTTTCTTGACGTCGTACGTTTCGATTGAAGTGACGCTTCTTGATCATTTCGAACCATTCATCTTCATAAACAAGATCGAGATAACGATCGCCGCGATCGGGCAACAGTGTTAAGACGCACGATCCATCAGGAATGGTTGGAATCAGTTTTTTGATGGCTGAAATTGATGAGCCACTTGAACCGCCAGCAAAGATTCCTTCGTGTTCAAGAAGTTCTCTGCAACCGAGTGCCGACTCATAGTCATCTACATAAATGACATCATCAATTTCATCGGGGGAGAGTAGTGGTGGGACAGTACTTGCCCCAATCCCAGGAATTTCGCGTGGACCAGATGTGCCACCGAACAACACAGAGCCGACGATATCGACTGCGATCACTTTTAATTCTGGAAATCTTTCTTTAAGGCGACGAGATACGCCCATAATCGTGCCAGAGGTACTTGCCCCAATCACGAGGTAATCAATCTTGCGATCAATTTGATTTAGGATTTCTTCTGCTTCTCCAAAATAATGGCTTTTCCAGTTATTTGGGTTTGCATACTGATTAATCCAAACAGCATTTGGAAGCTGTTGGCAGAGTCGTTTTACAGTATCAATTCTGGTTTTTAAATAACCGCCGTTTTGATCTTTTTCAGAGACCATTTCGATATTGGCCTTGTAGAGCTTCAACATTTGTAAGTTTGCTGAGGCAATTTTCGGGTCAATAACGGCAGTAAATTTTAATCCATATATTTTGCAGGCCATTGCAAGCGCAATCGCTAAGTTCCCTGATGAACTTTCAACAATATGACTATCTTTATTAATCACTCCAGATTTCAGGCCTTCCTGTAGCATGAATAATGCCGGACGGTCTTTAATACTTCCTCCTGGGTTTAACAATTCCATTTTCGCAATCACTGAGATCGATTGATGCGTGAATAGCCTTGATAATTGTAGTAGTGGCGTTTTACCTATGCAGTCGAGAATATTTTCATGGATCATGGTAGATCTTCTCAGGTTTTTATGTGGTGTGAATGATAATGATTATTAATTAAATTATTATTACCATTTGTGCCATGATTGTTGCGGTTTGTAACTCAAAACAGGAGGGACTTAGAGGATTTTTCACTAATTTTTTTTATCTAATTATTTGAATCGTAATATTTAAGTTTTACAAAAGGATTAATAAATAAATCTTTTTAAATATAATGACATAGGCAATAAATTACTTTATGGCTAAAAAAATTAATTTAATTAAGACAGATGCGAGAAATTATTTTGAAGAAATAAAATGAAATTTATGACCTCACCCGCGTAATTGATGCATCACTATTCTGTTTTGAGCATGGGTAGATTTAAGGCTTAAAGAAGGGATAAATATTTAAAGACTGACTTAAGATGCTTTGAATAATGAACTGAAAGTGATCAAGTGGCAGTTATTGATATGAAAATGTCTGAAAATGATACGCTTAGATAGATATGATCATTTCCATAAGCGCTATATTTTCAATGGATCAGTTGAGCGTAGAAAATATAGGAATGCGTGTTTCGCATTTTGTCTTATGGGTCTTTCAAGCTGTCTTTGTCATAAAAGACAGCTTTTTTTATGGTGATTTAATAAGTAGAAAAGTTATGAACGATAACGTTGTTTAGCTTGTTCATAAGCCTCAAGATTAATGCATTGAGCACCCAAGCTTGTGATTTGTGCTTGGTCGAGTTGAAGTTCATCCCATTTTTGCATTTGCTCGAGCAGCCAATAAAAGTCTTCAACTTTTGGAAGTGCACTTTCTTTTACTAAATGACGGACAATATCCTGAATCACATAGTATTTGTCGACATGTACTTCTTCTGAACAATGGAAGCGCACAATTCCAAACTCGACCAATAATTTTAAAATTGGAGCAAAATCGTCTAACTCACTCAATTCTTGTTGGGCTTTCATAATTGCCGTGGTGAGTGCAACCAGTGTTTGTGGATGCTGTTCAGCCCATTCTTGAGTTACGGCTAAAACCTTATCAGCCACAGGTGGAATAATGTTTTGACTTGAGCAAATCATTTTACTTAAACCTAAAAGCTCTCCTTGAGTATTCCAAGGTTCTCCTACACAAAAACCATCAATCACATGTTTGTCTAATGCTTCAACCATATAAGGTGGCGGTAATGTTTTGAGCTGGATAGATTGAGCAAGTACAGGGTTTGCTAAGGCGAGCCACTCTCGTAAACAATAATGATGAATAGAATGCTTAAATACATGCGCTAAAGAAATGGAGTGACCTTGTTCGAGATAATCTGCCACTTTTTGCGCTGTTACTTGAGCCGTATCATTTTTTTGAATTGCAAGTTGATGAGTAAGTTTTTGGCTTAAGCTAATAAAAGCACGGTTTTCACTTAAAACGAGTGATGTTTGCAGTGGCGTGCCAATTTGATCTGATCCTACTGCGGCCGCAGGTAACATTGCAGATAAGCAGTGAGCTGAATCTAATAAACCAAAAGCAAGGCGGTCGCGAAGACTTGCCCATGAAGCTTCTTTAACTAAAGTAACATCGAGCCCTACTTCGTCAAAGAAACCTCTTTGTTTTGCCCAAAGCAGTGCAAGACAATCAAGCAAAGGAATATAGCCGAGTTGTAATTGAGTCTTTTCTAATGTGCTCATTTATTCATCCTTTAGTTGATTGCCAAGTAATTTTTGGGCGTCAAGTAAACGCCGAGCCATTTCCCCAATCGTAATGCGGTGGCTCATGGCATTTTTTCTGAGCAACTGGAATGCCGTATCTTCAGGAAGGCCATGGAGTTGCATAAGTAAAACTTTGGCTTTTTCAACATCTTTACGATCAGCTAGTTTAGTTTGAGCATCTTTTAAATCTCCTTCGAGTTTTTTGTGTTTTTTATATTGCTCAATAGAGATTTCTAAAATGGTATGTAAGCGGGCAGGGTCTATGCCATCAACAATATAAGCAGTCACCCCCGCATCTATGGCTTGTTTGATTGTGTCTTTATCTGAATTCTTGGTGAACAGAACGGTAGGAAGGTCATAGCTACTGACACAGCTTTCAATAATGTCACGGTGAGGATGGTCCATATCAAGCAAGATCACATCAGCTTGTAAATGTTCGAGGCGAAAGATATTCAAGTGGTCCAAAGTAAGGCAAGCGACCACTTCAAAATTATTTTCAAGCAGACTTTTTCTTATATAGTCGGCTCGCGCATGATCATCATCAATAAGGGCTATTTTGAGTTTTGGCATAAGTTCAGAAAATCAGGCTAAGAAAATGCGCCAATTCGACGCGTTTTTTGTTATCAGTTTTTTAAGCAAGATTAGTGCCATCGAAAACTAGAGAAAAAATCGAGCTTTAATGGCACTTTAGCATGCCAAAGCATGGGGCTGATCAATCTTGGTGCAAAAATACGATTCATTTTGTAGCAAGGCGTATTTTTATTTAAACCATATAAGTGTGCAGTGATGGAGCAGGGAAAATAAGACTTAATTCTTTATGTGCACATTAAAAATCATTATCTATATGAAATTAAATATAAAAAATATTATCTTATTAAGTTTTTAAAATATTGGCATGCAAAGTGCTTACTTAATTACAGGTCGAAGACGACCATGAGTTTTAAAGACGGCCAACGATGTCCGTTCTGATCGAGTTTGTGAGTGCAACCGTACACACAAAGAAGTTACGTTCAGTCGGAGTGAAGGTCATGTCTTTATTTTTATTGCATAAAAAAGTTACATCTGAATTATCTAATTTTTCAGTTCCAGCGATGCGAGCCTTCTCTATGAGGGGGCTCGCTTTTTTTATTTCTTTTTATGACTTTGCTGTGTATTGGGCGTCGTCAACGAGTGAAAAAAATTGGTTTCAAGCAGCTACATGCTTCGTGATGTTGATTCGCTTCTCGGTAGAGCACAAAGCAAAAGAACAACGTCTATTTGAGAACGCAATAACGCAGCTTAAAAGCAACGTGATTTGAGGAGAAACACTATGAAATTGGTAATGATTGGTCATGGTATGGTGGGCCACAAATTCATCGAAGCCATTTTAGAAAAAGCAGATGATGAACTGGAAATCACGATTCTCGCGGAAGAACCTCGTATCGCGTATGACCGTGTACATTTGACAGAATATTTCTCTGGGAAATCAGCAAAAGATTTATCTTTAGCACGTTTTGACTTTGCTGATGCTCATGGCATTGACTTACGCCTAAATACCAAAGCAACTGCAATTGATACAGCTGCACAAACAGTCACAACCAATCATGGTGATGTCATCAGTTATGACAAATTGGTGTTGGCAACTGGTTCGTATGCATTCGTTCCACCAATTCCGGGTAATGACCGTGAAAACTGCTTCGTTTACCGTACGATTGAAGACTTAGACGCGATTCGTGCAGCGAGTCTTAATGCAAAAACAGGTGTAGTGATTGGTGGTGGTTTACTTGGACTTGAAGCTGCAAAAGCTTTACGTGATTTAGATTTAGAAACACATGTTGTTGAGTTTGCGCCACGTTTAATGGCAGTTCAAATTGATGATTTGGGCGGTAAAGTTTTACGCCGTAAAATTGAAGACCTTGGTGTAAAAGTTCATACACAAAAAGCGACACAATCTATCGAATGTGGCAACAGCACTACACATGTAATGAAATTTGCAGATGGTAGCGAGCTTGAAGCAGATGTCATTTTATTCTCTGCGGGGATCCGTCCACGTGATGAACTTGCACGTAACAGTGGTCTCGCGATTGGTGAGCGTGGCGGTATTGTCATTAATGATTATTGCCAAACTTCAGATAACAATATTTATGCCATTGGTGAGTGTGCGCTTTGGCAAAATAAAATTTATGGTTTAGTTGCACCGGGCTATGACATGGCGCGTATTGCAGCAAAACATATTTTAGATGAAGCGTGTCATTGCTTCGCTGGTGCAGACATGAGCACCAAGTTGAAGTTGATGGGTGTGGACGTTGCCTCTGTAGGTGATGCTCATGCCATGACTCCGGGTGCATTAAGCTACTTCTATGCAGATGAGCATGCATTGGTTTATAAAAAGATCGTTGTAAATGCAGATAAAACCAAATTGCTGGGCGCAGTTTTGGTGGGCGATGCCAAAGAATACAATGACCTTTTACAAATGATGTTAAACGGTCTGGCTTTACCTGAAGTTCCTGAAAGCTTGATTATGCCTGGCTTTGAGCAATCAGCAGGTAAGTCTGGTGGTAGCGGTGTAGATTTACTTCCAGACAGCGCGACCATTTGTTCATGTAACAATGTATCAAAAGCAGACATCTGCCAAGCAATTAGCGATGGTTCGACCTCTTTAGGTGCATTAAAGAAATGCACCAAAGCAGCAACAGCATGTGGTGGCTGTGCACCATTAGTGACACAAGTGTTGAAGTCAGAGTTGCAACGTCAAGGTGTGACTGTAAATAACCACATTTGCGAACACTTCCCGTACTCGCGTCAAGAGTTGTATCACTTGGTTCGTGTCAATGAAATTAAGACATTCGATGATTTGATTCATCAACATGGTCATGGTTTAGGTTGTGATATCTGTAAACCTGCTGCCGCAAATATTCTGGCATCTTGCTGGAACGATTTCGTACTTGAGCCAAGTCATGCAGGCTTACAAGACAGTAATGACTACTATTTGGGTAACATCCAAAAAGACGGTTCTTACTCGGTTGTACCGCGTATGGCCGGTGGTGAAGTGACTCCAGATGGTTTAATCGCGATTGGTCAAATTGCGAAGAAATATAACTTGTACACCAAAATTACTGGCGGTCAACGTGTTGACATGTTCGGGGCGCAAGTTCATGAGCTTCCATTCATTTGGGAAGAGCTGAATGCTGCGGGCTTCGAGTCTGGTCATGCTTACGGTAAATCATTGCGTACCGTGAAATCTTGTGTAGGTAGCACATGGTGCCGTTACGGGGTAGACAACTCCGTTGGTTTAGCGATTGAGCTTGAAAACCGCTACAAAGGTTTACGTTCACCGCATAAATTAAAAATGGCAGTGTCTGGCTGTACTCGTGAGTGTGCAGAAGCGCAAGGTAAAGATGTAGGTATTATCGCGACCGAAAAAGGGTGGAACCTTTATGTCTGTGGTAACGGTGGTATGAAACCACGTCATGCCGAGTTACTTGCATCTGACCTTGATAAAGCAACATTGATTCGTTATATCGACCGTTTCTATATGTTCTACATCCAAACCGCAGACCGTTTACAACGTACGAGTGTATGGCGCGACAACATGGAAGGCGGTTTAGATTACCTTAAATCTGTAGTGGTGGATGATTCACTTGGTTTGGCTGCCGAGCTTGAGCGCCGTATGGAACACATCATTGGTACATATCAAGACGAATGGCGTACTGCGGTGGAAAATCCTGAAGTTCGCAAACGCTTCCAAACGTATATCAACGCAGGAGCAAATGAACAGGCCGATCCACACATTCAATTTACAACTGAACGTGGTCAAATTCGCCCATTAACTGAAGCTGAACGTTCAGAAGACCGTATTCCAATGGTTGAAGCATAAAGGAGAGTTTCTATGAATATTGTACAAGACAAAAATATGCTTCCTGATAATCAGTGGATTGACGTTTGCGCACTCGATGATTTAACCCCAAACACTGGTGCGGGTGCGCTAGTTGGTGGTCAAGCGGTAGCAATCTTCCGTGTGGGACATGAAAAACGTGTTTACGTGCTGAGCAATAAAGATCCGTTTAGCCAAGCCAATGTCATGAGCCGTGGGATTATCGGTGATTTACAAGGTGAGCGTGTTATTGCATCACCAATCTATAAACAACATTTCAGTTTAGCAACGGGCCGTTGTTTAGAAGATAAAGACCAAAAGCTTTCAGTTTATCCAAGCAAAATTGTTGATGGTCGTGTTTGGGTCAATGCGGTGCCGCAGAAAACTTATATTACCAATACAGGTGTATCACAAGACAAACTTAAACTGGTATTGATTGGAAATGGCTTGGCGGGTATGCGTTGTCTGGAAGATTTACTTGATATGGCGCCAGACCGTTATGAAGTTACGGTGATTGGTGAAGAACCATGGGGTAACTATAACCGTATTATGTTGTCTCCGGTTTTATCGGGTGAAAAAACCATTGAAGACATTATGTTGCATCCACCAAAGTGGTATGACGATAAAGGCATTAAATTTATTGCCGGTGATAAAGCCGTAAAAATTGATCGCCCACGTAAAGTGGTTTACACCGAAAAAGGTCGGACAGTTGATTATGATCGTTTGATTCTGGCAACAGGCTCGGCACCATTTATTCCACCAGTTCAAGGTGTTGACTTAAAGGGTGTGTTAACTTTCCGCGATATTTATGACGTCAACACCATGATTGAATACTGCGATTCAAAAACCAATGCAGTGGTGATTGGTGGCGGTTTACTCGGTTTAGAAGCGGCGTATGGTTTAAAACAACGTGGTATGAATGTCACAGTTCTACATTTGATGGACCGTATTATGGAACGTCAACTTGATGGGCGTG
This sequence comes from Acinetobacter sp. LMB-5, assembly GCF_001541635.1. Classification (NCBI taxonomy): domain Bacteria; kingdom Pseudomonadati; phylum Pseudomonadota; class Gammaproteobacteria; order Moraxellales; family Moraxellaceae; genus Acinetobacter; species Acinetobacter sp. LMB-5. Next base: position 69,533 of record NZ_LRDR01000010.1, read on the forward strand.
CAAGTCAGTTACTTCGTCATAGTATTGAGCAAAAAGGCATTCATATTATTACCGAAGCCAATACAGAGGCGTTAATTGGTGATGAAAACGGTCATGTCAAACAAATCCGTTTGAAAGATGGCACAGTGTTAGATGCTGACCTTGTGGTGTTTGCAGTGGGCATTCGTCCAAATATTGCTTTGGCGCAAAGTGCTGGTTTACGTTGTAATCGTGGTGTATTGGTGAATGACACCATGCAAACATTTGACCCAAGTATTTACGCGGTGGGTGAGTGTATTGAACACCGTGGTCAAACTTTTGGTTTAGTTGAACCACTATGGGGTCAAGCTTTTATTTGCGCGACCCATTTGGCTGAACACGGCAGCTTAACTTTTAAAGCACCCACTGTACCGACTCAGTTAAAAGTCAGTGGTGTCGATGTATTCTCTGCTGGCAATTTTGAGCCGAAAGATGATTATGAAGACATTATACTGAACGATGAAAAACGCCAGATTTATAAGCGTATTATCATTCAAAGCGATCGGGTAATCGGTGCAGTACTGTTTGGTGATACTGAAGATGGCATGTGGTATGCAGAGTTAATTGCAGACCAAACACCTGTTTCTTCATTTAGAAATAAACTGCTATTTGGTCGAGATTTTGCATTAAAAAATGCAGGCTAAATAGGGAAAGGAGCAGTTATGAATAGTATTCCAAGCGTTGAAGTCGATAGCTCCGATCATGTTGCAAAAAACACTAAAACAACATGTCCATATTGTGGTGTAGGTTGTGGTGTTAGCGTAAACGTCCAACAAAAACCTCAAGGACCTGTGGTGCAAGTTGAGGGGGATGCTGAGCATCCTTCCAACTTTGGGCGCTTATGTATTAAAGGTAGCCGACTTGCGGATACTTTAGGGTTAGAAACACGTGTTTTACAGCCAATGATGGGGCGCAAAGCTGATCGGGTGGTAACGACATGGGATGCGGCAATCAATAAAATTGCCGATAAATTCCAATCTTGTATCGATCAATATGGTCGTGACAGCATTGCATTTTATGTTTCAGGTCAGCTTTTGACTGAAGACTATTATGTGGTGAATAAGTTTGTAAAAGGCTATTTAGGCACTGCAAATATCGATACCAACTCACGCCTTTGCATGTCATCTGCGGTGGCTGGTCACAAACGTAGTTTCGGTGAAGATATTGTGCCTGCGAGTTATGAAGATTTTGAACATGCAGATATGGTGGTATTGGTCGGTTCTAATACCGCATGGTGCCATCCTGTGCTGTATCAGCGGATTATGCAGGCTAAAAGCCACAATCCCGATATGTTTGTGGTGGTAATTGACCCACGTTTTACCAGTACTTGTGAACAAGCGGATTTACATTTACCGATTTTGCCGGGCCAAGATGTCGCATTATTCAATGGTCTATTCCAATATCTATATCAAAATGGTCATGCCGATCAGGCATTTGTAGAGGCTTATACCGAAGGTCTGCAAGATGTTTTGGTAAGTAGTCAGCAAGAAACGGATATTGCCTATGTTGCCAAACGCAGTGGTATTTCTTTAGACAAATTACAGCAGTTTTTTGAGAAATTTGCGCAGACTGAAAAAGTCATTACCCTATTTTCAATGGGTGTGAATCAATCAAGTCAGGGTGTAAATAAAACCAACAGTATTATTAATTGTCATTTACTAACAGGCAAAATTGGTAAGCTCGGCGCCGCACCATTTTCAATGACAGGCCAACCCAATGCGATGGGTGGCCGTGAAGTCGGTGGCTTAGCCAATATGCTAGCGGCACACATGGACTTAGATAACCCCTTACATCAAAAAGTAGTGCAAACCTTTTGGGATAGCCCATTTATTGCAACTCAAGCTGGTTTGAAAGCAGTTGATTTATTTAATGCGGTTGAAGCTGGAAAAATTAAAGCCATCTGGATTATGGCAACCAATCCAGTCGTGAGTCTGCCAGATGCCGATCAAGTTAAACGTGCTTTAGAGAAGTGCGAGTTAGTCGTCGTATCAGATATCTGTGCTGATACCGATACTACGGCTTATGCCGATGTTTTGCTTCCAGCTTTAGGGTGGGGAGAAAAAGATGGAACTGTGACTAACTCTGAGCGCCGTATTTCACGTCAGCGTGCTTTTTTACCTGCACCAGGTGAAGCAAAAGCAGACTGGTGGTCTGTTAGCCAAGTCGCGAAAAAATTAGGGTTTAATGGTTTTGATTTCACCACTGCTGTTGATATTTTCAATGAGCATGCAGCGTTATCTGCACAAGACAATGCAGACATAGATGCTCGTGAACAAAGTAATAATTTCCGTTATTTTAACTTAAAAGGCTTAATGAATCTGAGCGCTGTGGAGTACGACGCTCTACAACCAATTCAATGGCCAGTATGGGATAAAAACCAAGACGCTAAAGCCGTTCAACAATTGTTTGGCAAGGGCCAGTTTAGTCATAAAAATGCCAAGGCAAAATTGATTCCGACTGTTGCAATTGATCCGGTACATGCAGTTTCAGAAGATTATCCGCTCATTTTGAACACGGGACGTATTCGTGATCAATGGCACACCATGACGCGTACTGGTTTGTCATCAAATTTGACCAGTCACCGCGCTGAACCATTCTGTGAGATTCATCCAAGTGATGCCTTGAAGTTTGGTGTACGTGATCAAGGCTTGGTAGAAGTTCGTTCGAAATGGGGCAGTTGTGTACTACGTGTGACCTTCTCATCGGGGGTACGTCGTGGGCAAATTTTTGCACCGATTCACTGGACTGAACGGGTTGCATCCGACGCCCGCATTGGTAAAGTCGTTAATCCAGAAGTTGATGCAATTTCAGGTGAACCTGAGTTCAAACATACGCCTGTAACCATTCAGCCGTTCTATACCACTTGGCAAGGCGTGCTCTATATTCGTGAAGGATACGATTCGTATATCCAAGAATCGCTGCATCACTGTGCATGGTGGACCAAAGTCAAAATGGTGAAAACCAATCGTTATGAACTTGCAGACCGTCAAACTTTTCACGATACTCAAAAGAATCTGAAAAGCTTTTTACCATTTGCCGATGAAACCTTTGAATGGTTAAGCATAGAAGATATCTCTTCACAACTGAGCCATAGCGTTATTTTGAAAGATGGCATTGTAATTGCAAGTCTATATATTGCACCGCCAGATTTATTGCCAGACCGTGATTGGGTAGCGAGTCTGTTTAAACGAGAACGTTTGAGCGCCTTGCACCGAAAAGCTTTACTAGCGGGTATGCCAATGTCGGCTACTAATAATGATGGGCCTTTAGTGTGTAGTTGTTTTAAAGTAGGTAAGAATAAAATTATCGACGTGATAAAAACACAAAACATTACCCATGAAAAACAGGTTACTGCATGTTTAAAAGCAGGTGGGAACTGTGGTTCATGTTTACCTGAGATTCGTGGCTTGGTTAAAGCTTGCCAACAAGAGGTGGAAGTGTGAATAAGGGATATCCCGTAACTGATCTGGTCATTTTGGCGGGTGGACAAGCCCGCCGTATGAATGGTTTAAATAAGCTGTTGCAGCAATTTGATGGCGATACGCAACTACTCAAAATTCATCAAAAACTAAAGTCATCTGTATCTGAAATTTGGGTAAATAGTCATCGTGATTATTCGATTTATCAAAGTATTGTGCCTGATATTAAGTGTTTTCAAGATGATGCTTCCGGTTTTTTCGGCCCACTTATGGGCATGAAAAGCGCATGGTCACATGTAAAAGCAGATTATGTTTTGTGTATTCCCTGTGATGTGACGTATATACCTACGCAAGTCGTTGCGAAATTACACAGCGCACTACGCAAAAATAAACAAGCTCAGGCAGCCTATGTTTCAATTAATGGGGATGCTTTATACCCATTTTGCTTATTAAAGCGTGAAAGCCTGATCACGATAAGAGAGCAAATTGACAAACAACGATTAAGTTTAAAAGAGTGCTTTAAGTTTTTACATGCACAAGTCGCCGTATTTCAAAAACAAAACTTATTTTTTCATAGCATTAACTCTTTGGATGAGCTTCAACAATATAAACAAATCAATGCTTTTAAAGAGATATTTACCGCGAGTTAGACATTGGATTTTATCAATTTACAAACTAAAGTGATGTTATAAACAAATTTAAAATGATGCGTTCTTGACTATCTAATATATAAGTTCTATTTTGGAACCTGTTGTTTTAATACTAGCTAGATGTATAAAAATAAACGGAGCCAGAAAAATGATGGACGCAGCTCAGCAAAGTAAAACAGATGTGACCGCATGTATCTTATGTTCTAGAAACTGCGGTTTAAGTGTCGAAATTAAAGATAACCAGTTTGTCAAAATTAAAGGCAATCCTGAACATCCTTTTTCTCAAGGTTACATTTGCCAAAAAGCTGCCAGATTACAGCATTACCAGCAACACGCAGACCGTTTGACCATACCTTTAAAACGTCAGCCTGATGGATCATTTCAAGAAGTAAGTTGGGATGTTGCCATACAAGAAATTGCTGATCGATTAGTACAGATTAGAGATGATTTTGGTGGGACTGCTTTTGCTTCGGTTGGGGGTGGTGGTCAAGGCAATCATTTAGGTGCAGCGTATGGTCGACAACTTTTATTGGCTATGAAAAGTTATTATGCATATAACTCACTTGCCCAAGAAAAAACAGGTGATTTCTGGCTCAATGGCCGCCTGTTCGGTAGTCAGGCCTGCCATACTACAGAAGATATTGAACATGCAGATTACGTACTTTTTATTGGAACGAACCCGTTTCAGGCACATGGTATTCCCAACGCACGAGACACGCTAAAACATATTAAGAAAGATCCGAACCGAACCATGGTGGTGTTCGACCCGCGTGTTACCGAAACGGCAAAACAAGCAGACATTCACGTGCAGCTAAAACCGGGAACAGATGCTTTTTTAATGTCGGCCATGATTGCAATCATTATTAAAGAAAAGCTTTATGATGCAGCGTTTATTGAGCAGCATACACATGCGTTTGAAGAAGTAAAAGCTGCATTTAACCATGTCCCGATTGAAGACTATATTGCTAAAGCTGATGTACCTGTCGATTTGATTTATCAGGTTGTTCGAGATTTTTCAAAGGCAAAAAGAGGCTGTGTACGTATCGATTTAGGTATTCAACATACTTTGAATACAACATTAAATGGTTATTTAGAAAAGCTTTTATACTTACTGACAGGGAACTTTGGAAAACAGGGTACCAATAATTTGCATACCATGTTTATTCCAATTTTGACCGATACGGATGAAAGAAAACCAAAATATCGACGTAGTGTTTATCATAAAATGTTCCCGATCTCTGGGTTTTTTCCACCTAATATTTTACCCGATGAAATCCTAAAAGCAGGGGAAAAGCGAATTCGTGCTGTGTTTGTAGATAGTTGTAATCCACTATTAACTTACCCTGACACACCTGCCTTTGAGGAAGCCTTTAAAGCCTTAGATTTGTTGGTGGTAGTTGATGTTGCGATGACAGAAACCGCGAGACTCGCCGACTATATTTTACCTGCTCATACTCAGTTTGAAAAATGGGAATTTACTGGTTTTAACTTGGAATTTCCTAAGAATGGTTTTCACCTGCGTCATCCCGTATTGGCTGCTCAAGCAAACACTTTACCGGAAGCCGAAATTTATACTCGATTACTGGAAGCTATGAATGCTATTCCAAAGAATTTTCCAATTCTAGAAAAAATAGCTGCGGTCGACTCGAAAAAAACAGCCTATTTACCCTACTTGTCGGCGCTAGGACTTACCTTAGCACGACATAAAAAATATATTCCTTTTGCTGCCTCTATTATTTATCGAACTCTTGGCAAACGACTTGGAAATTCAGCAGATTCAGTTGCTTTTTTATTGCCGCTCTCTATTCAATATGCTGTTTTACATACCAAAGCAGTATGCCGTGCAGGTTATAAAGGTAATCCGTTAACACAAGGTGTCAAACTATTTGAGCAGATATTAAAGCAACGTTCAGGTATTGTTTTATCGCAACATGAATATGACGAAGTCTGGAAACTGGTAGCTTATAAAGATAAGAAAATACGTCTTGCAATTCCCGAGATGTTAAGTGAACTCGCAAGATTGAAAAGCCATAACGTTAATGTTGAAGAGTTTCCTTTCATCCTTTTGTCAGGTGAACGCCGTAGTTACAATGCCAACCAAATTTACCGTGACCCTGCTTGGCGAAAAGTAGATGCAGAAGGTGCACTGCGTATTCATCCTGAAGATGCAAGACACTTAAATGTAGATGCAGGAGGGCAGCTTAAATGTATCTCAGCGCATGGAGAAATTCAGGTAGTTATTGAGTTGGATGATGGGATGAGAAGAGGTGTTGTATCACTTCCACATGGCTATGGTATGCGATTTCAAAATGGAGAACCGATTGGGCCACAATTAAACTTACTTATTTCTGCTGAACATTGTGATCCATTGTCGAAAACGCCATACCATAAATATGTACCCATCCGTTTAGAAAAGTGCTAGAAATAAAGTAGGGCATATAAAAGGTTGACGCCGCACTGATTTTGTAAAGCTTTAAAGTTTAAACTAAAACGATACGGCCGAAATTTCAAATACAACCCAAAAAGTTATGGATGATAAATAGAATTGGAACAAATTTTGCAATAAAGATCAAAGCACTACTAAGGCGCAATTTTAAAAGTTTAATTGCTCTTAATGAGTGCTTGCAATATTTGAACTGTTCTCGATATGAGTGCAAATAATGAAACAATATCACTCTGAAACTGCGCCAATGCTTTTGCAAGATCAATATGGGCGCATCAAGCGAAAATTACGTATTTCAGTAACTGATCGCTGTAATTTTAAGTGTGTGTATTGCATGCCTGAACATCCTGAATGGCTAAATAAACAAGATTTGCTTAGTTTTGAAGCGCTCTTTCAGTTTTGCAGTTTTATGGTGCAACAAGGTATTGAAAGCATCCGTATTACGGGTGGTGAACCATTAATGCGTCAAGGTATTGTTCATTTCGTTCGCGATTTACAAGCTTTAAAAGCATTAGGTTTAAAGCGTATTTCAATGACCACCAATGGACATTATCTTGCAAAATACGCTCAGCAATTAAAAGATGCTGGTCTAGATGATTTAAATATTAGTTTAGATAGCCTAGATCCGATTCAATTTAAAGAGCTCACTAAGAAAAAGTTAGAACCAGTTCTTGAGGGTATTCAAGCTGCAAAAGATGCAGGGCTACCTTTTAAAATTAACTGTGTGTTAATGAAAGATAAAAATGACGATCAAATCTTACCAATGGTGAAATGGTCTATCGCCAATCATATCCCGCTACGTTTTATCGAGTTTATGCCGCTTGATGGTGATGGACTCTGGTCAAATAAAGATGTGGTGAGTGAAGCTGAAATTTTACAGGTGTTGCAACCGCATTATTCAGTACAAGTCATCGAGCAACAACATGAGCCAGCGCGTCAATATCTGCTTAACAATAGTTACGCGCTAGGCATCATTTCTACCATTACTCACTCATTTTGCCACCAATGTGACCGCATAAGACTAACGGCGCAAGGTGAGCTATATAACTGTCTATTTGCGCAGCAGGGTTTAAATATTAAACCGCAGCTTCAAGCACTATCACGCGCACAGAACTCAACCGATCATATGCTGCATAGTCAGCACTTAAAAGATCAAGTTATGCCGTATATCTGGAATAAAGCCAAAGGCTTTCATGCCTTACAACATCAACAAACCCGTAAAATCAGTATGCATATGCTTGGGGGATAAATGCAGCAATCTATCCAAATTAAAATCGAATCATTTGGTGCAATTGAAAAATTGCTTCCACAAAATCTTTCGTTAGTTTTCCCCATCGATATTTTAGTTAAAGATGTCTTAAATGAAATTGTTGCGTTGCATCCGGAATGTACACAGGCCATGGAAAAATGTGCATGCGCTATTGGCGATAATGTCATAACAAGACAATCTGCCTTAAGTGAACCGTGTACTTTGGTTTTATTATCACCAGTTGCAGGAGGCTAAGCCATGCGAGATTTTGCACGTATACAAGAGCAGGCTTTAAGCCTAGATATTTTTGATCCTATTGAATCTTTTCCAGAATGCGGTGGAATTGATATTTTTATGGGTACGGTTCGTAATCACCACGAAGGTAAAGCTGTTAAGGCGTTGAAATATACCTCGTATAAACCGCTTTCTGAAAAAATGATACGTGAAATTGAACTGGAAATTGAGAAAAAGTATCAGGTATCTTATGTGCGAGTGGTTCATCGGATTGGGCATCTAGATGTCGGTGAAACAGCCATTATTGCAATTGCTTATGCAGCCCACCGCCGTGAAGCTTTTCAAGCATGCGAAGAAGTGGTTGAGCGGGTAAAACATGAAGTGCCTGTTTTTAAAGAAGAGTTCTTTACAGATGGCACGAGTCATTATGTAGAGGGCTGCTGTATTCGTAAGGATGCACCGCACGAACACAAGCATCACCATCATGCCGGCCATGAACACTCACACTGAAATAAGCAAGACTAGGATAAATAATGAAAAATGTAGGAATGAAGCCGGAAAGTTATCGCGTTGCCGAAGCACAAGCAATTTTATATGCACCACCACACTGTATTGAATTATTAAGACAAGGAAATACCGAAAAAGGGGATGCATTAAAAACTGCACGTGTTGCAGGAATTTTGGCAGCAAAACGAACTGATGAGCTGATTCCTTTGTGTCATCCATTGCCGATTTATCGTGCAGATGTTGAATATGAATTAGAACATGATTTTGTAAAGATTATTACCGTGGTCGAAACTATCGGTCCTACTGGCGTAGAAATGGAAGCCTTAACGGCTGCAAGTCTTGCAGGTTTAACCATTTACGATATGTTAAAACCACATTGTGAACCAGAAGAACTCTGGATGGACCAATGTAAATTGCTTAAGAAAAAAGGTGGTAAATCACACTTTAAGCGAGTTCTTCGTCAGCCTGTTTCGGCTGCGGTTATTGTGTTGTCAGACACCGTAGCGGCGGGTAGAAAGCCCGATACTGCCGGAAAATCTGTGGTTGAAACTTTAACCGAAGCAGGATTCGATCCAATCCATTACCAAATTTTGCCAGATGAAGCGGATACTTTGAAAAACTTAGTGCTTGAGTTGAGCAAATCATATGCTTGCATTATGACCGTTGGTGGAACTGGAATTGGTAAGCGTGATATTACGGTTGACACATTAGAACCGCTTCTTGAGCGTAAGCTAGATGGCTTAATGGAAGCTGCGCGTTCATTTGGACAAAAACGCACGCCATATGCTGCAATGTCGCGTGGAGTAGCTGGTTTTATTGATCGCTCTTTAGTAGTGACTTTACCGGGAAGCCGTGGTGGAGCAAGCGAATCAATGGCTGCTATTTTACCTGCCTTAGTGCATATTTTTGATGTTTGCCGTGATTTACCACATCCGGGAGGCTATGAGTAATGACTGGTTGTGGTGCAGAACGTGGGTTGATTAGCGTGGATGAAGCAATTGAGCTGATTAGTAACCGACCTAAAAAATTAGACTCAATTCAGCAAGTTCTTCAAAATAGCCTAAGTAGATATCTTGCTAAAGAAATTTATTCAGAAATTAATTTACCAAGTTTCTCTCAAAGTGCTGTAGATGGTTACGCACTTTGTAGCCATGCAGAAGATTTAAATAATCAAAAGTTTCAGGTTACTGGCGAGATTCGCGCCGGAAGCGAAAGTCATGACATTCTGAATGAAGGACAGGCAATTCGCATATTTACTGGTGGCAAAATTCCTGAAGGCACAACACATGTTGCGAGGCAAGAAATAGTAGAGGTCGTTTCAGCACAAGAAATTTCGTTAACTGAACATATTCGCCCTAAAGCTGATATCCGTTTTACGGGTGAAGAAATCCAGAACGGGCAGTTGCTTGCCCAAGTTGGACAATTTTTAAATATTGGAAGCTTGGCTGCCTTAAGTATGGCAGGTGTGCAAACCGTTGAAGTCTATCGTGCGCCGAAAGTCGCTGTTTTGATCACGGGTGATGAAGTTGCCGAAACAGCAGAAGATCTAGCTGAAGGTAAAATCTTTGATGCAAATGGCCCGTTACTAAAAGCTTGGTTTGAAGATTATGGTTTAGATGTTGAACTCATTCATGTGGCAGATGAGGCAGCACAGGTCACACCATATTTCGACCAATTAAAAGATAGCCATGATGTCATCATAACCACAGGTGGAGTCTCTGTTGGAGACTATGATTTTGTTCGGCCATGTGCTTTTGAAGTTGGTTTTGAACAGATCTTTTGGAAAGTAAAACAAAAGCCGGGTAAGCCACTCTTTTTTGCTGAATATTCTCAGCCTGAATCAGATCACCACTGTTATTTACTGGGGTTGCCTGGTAATCCTGCTGCGGTCTATGTGTCTATGCAGGTTTACGGTAAAGCATTGCTTGACACTTTGCAGGGAAACCACGCTGGCCTAGTGTGGTTTAGTGCAATTTTAGATCACGATTTAAAAGAAGATGCACGCGAGCGTTTTCTAAGAATGCATGCCTATTTTGACAATGGACAACTCAAAGTTAAAAGTTTGGCAAAACAGCAATCACACATGCTCAGTAATTTAATGCAAGCCAATTGTCTGGTCCGAATTCCGGCAAGTGCAAAATTGGAAGCGGGTTATATATTGAAGGGCGTATTCATCTCAAATTAATGATGAGTAATAATAGATATAACTCACTATACAATTGGGTGAGTTATATTTGTTAAATGAATTTATATAATAGCTTTCTATTTTTTTATAATAAAAATTCTTTTATAAAGTTGATAAGAAGTTATTTTTATAATGAATCTTGCATAACTCGTAGTAAGTGGTTTAGGGTATAAACAATAGGGCCATTAGGCTAGGAAATATCGAGGAACGCATAAAGATGAAATGGGATGACATCGGTGATCAACCTTGTTCGGTTGCTCGTATGCTATCAGTGATTGGCGATCGATGGACGATGCTAATATTACGTAATGCTTTTATGGGAATACGCCGTTTTGACGATTTTCAAAAGTCATTAGGTGTCACTCGTCATGTCCTTTCGGATCGTTTAAAGCGTTTGGTTGAATATGAAATTTTAGTCAAAGCCCCTTATTTTGATCGTCAGGAACGCTTTGAATATAAATTGACTGATAAAGGTTTTGAACTTTATCCAATTATTTTGTCTATGGCGAATTGGGCAGATAAATGGATGGATCAGGGATTAGGTAAACCTTTAGAATATCGCCATAAAACTTGTGGTCATAAATTTGAACCAGTCATGGTATGTTCGGTTTGCCGTGAACCTTTACATGCAAAACAAGTTCAGGTTTCAGCTGGGCCGGGTTATTTTGCATATATGCAGCAAAAACAGAAACAAGCTTAATTTTCTTCTCTATAAATTACGAAGACTCTTGTTGAATCGCATCAGCTAGAGTCTTATAAATGTGGTCATGATTTGACTGTGTCACATTAAAGCGTATGAATTGGCCAGCATTGGAAGCTTGGCTAAACGCATTTCCCGGCGCAAGAATAACCTGATGATTAATACAATATTTTGCAATTTCTGAAGCTTCAACTCCCTTTGGCAAATGACACCAAACAAAAATTCCAGCTTGAGGCTTAATCCATGGTTTTATACCCATTGGTTCTAACTGAGTAATGGTATCGTGCATCGCTTTTGCTAATCGGACCTTTAATAATTCTATATGTTTACGATAAGATCCATCTGTTAAAGCACTTAATAAAACTTCAGCTGACACACCATTGTGAGAAAAGCTTGTGGCAATTTTCAGGTCGGTGAGCTGATCAATCCATTCTGGTTTAGCAATGATATAACCACAACGAATAGATGCGGATAAAGTTTTAGAAAAACTTCCAATAAAGATTACACGTGAAAGATTATCCAAAGCAGCAAGCCGAGGAGCAGGGCTATATTCAAAATCTGAGAAAATATCATCCTCAACAACAATCAAATTTGATTGTTCAATAAGTTTTAATAATTGATGCGCCGTAGAAAGAGAAAGTACTGCGCCAGTTGGATTATGAATTCCTGAGTTGGTGATATAAAGACGTGGATTATAAGTCTCGACTGCTTTCTTAAATGCCTCTAAGTCAGGACCTGTTGGTGTGTAGGGAATACCAATAACTTTGACTTGATGGACTTTAAGTAATGCATGAAAGTTGAAATAACAAGGATCATCAATGAGAACGACATCATTAGGCTTTAGTAAAAATCGGCAAACCAGATCAATCGCTTGAGTCCCTGAGTCTGTTAAAAGTACTTGATTAAGATTTGCATTGATACCTTTTGATTGAGCGCGTCTTGCCAGTAAATCACGTAGAGCTGGTAATCCTAATGGCGTTGAATAACCCATCAAACAATCATCTGGGCTTCTTGCAGCCGACCTTAATGCTTTACGAATACTGTCTAATGGCATCCAGTCATCGGGTAACCAACCGCAACCGGGCTTAAAAACATCTGCTTTTGCTTCCAAAGATTGACGTGAAATCCATAATGGATCGACTGAGCGATCTAATTTAGGGCCTAATTCGCTTAAAGAAAGAGGGGCAAGCGGACCAACAATATAAAAACCAGACCCAGTTCTTGATTCGATTTTGCCTAGAGCAATTAATCTTTCATAGGCTTCTACGACGGTTGAAACCGAAAAGCCAAGATCATTCGCTAATTTGCGTACAGATGGTAAGCGTGCTCCAGGCATTAAAGACCGATTTTTTATTTGTTGCTCAATCTCTGAAATGACAATTTCAATTTTGGTTTTGTTCTGTTTCACTTTCACTGGCTTACAATCCGAACTGTACTGGTTATTAATGCATTACAGTTCTTTTGAATTGTACTGCTTTGTATCTGGTTTATTCACCTTAGCACAGCTTAAATTCTTCGTATAGTGACGGAGAAAATTATGAATAGGTTTATGAATGGCTGGGTGAATGGTTTTATTGGCGTGGCTATTTTTGCGGGATCACTACCAGCAACACGCGTAGCCGTAATGGGGTTCGAACCGGGTTTTCTAACTGCGGCACGTGCGGCAATTGCAGGTATTTTAGGTCTTATTCTTATTTTGGTTTTAAAACAAAAGAAACCAGCCAAGCAAGATTGGTGGCCTCTTGCCATCGTCTCTTTAGGCGTGGTGATAGGTTTTCCTCTATTTACAGCGCTTGCCCTCCAATACATGAATGCAGCCCATTCAATTGTATTTGTTAGTCTTTTGCCGCTTGCAACGGCAATATTTGCTGTGTTGAGAGGTGGCGAAAAACCTAATCAATTTTTCTGGATATTTGCAGTCTTAGGGAGTGCGGTTGTCTTCGCTTATATGTTTTTGATTTCTGGTGATACCTCACTTGGGATAGGGGACTTTTATATGTTGATGGCGATCATTTTTTGTGGCTTTGGCTATGCAGAAGGCGGTGTACTTTCAAAAAAAATTGGCGGATGGCAGGTCATTTGTTGGGCGCTTATTTTGTCACTACCTTTTATGCTATTTCTGACTATTTTCTATATGCCAGCTTCATTTCAGAACATATCTACATCAGCTTTAGTAGGTCTTATTTATGTGTCTTTATTTAGTATGCTGATTGGTTTCTTCTTTTGGTACAAAGGGCTTGCGCAAGGAGGAATTGCTGCGATTAGTCAACTACAACTTTTACAACCTTTAATGGGATTAGGTATTGCTGCGGTCTTGTTACACGAACAAGTAAGTTGGTCAATGTTGGTGGTTACAGCAGCAACGATTTTATGCGTCGCTGCTGCTAAAAAATTTACTTAATTTTATAAACAATTTGCTGGTTTAGGGATTCCAGCTAAACGACTTAAATGACGCGCCACTAAACCAGTATTAAATTGTTGCTGTAAAACCGCATTATTAATCTCTGGACTGACCGTTTTCATTAAAAATTTAATGAGAGGACGAGTTGCTGGAGAGTGTCCAAACTGCTGATAAAACTGACGTACAGCCGCTAAAACTTCAAAATGCCAATCGGTGAGTTCAAGATCAAGCGATTTGGCAAGTTCTTGCGCAACTTCAGGATTCCAGATTGTGTAATCAACCAAATGACCATCTTGGTCTAATTCTAAATTCATGAAACCAGCCTAAATATATTATTTAAGAGAAATACAGCGATTAAACGTTAAAACCAGATCAGCAAATTGATCATAATCTAATACCTTCACCTGAGCTAAAGTATCCGTATCGATTAAATCTTTTTCGATGCTTAAACATGAAACAGATTCAAATGGTTGAATCATTTCAGCAAAAAGGTGTGCAGTTGCATCACCCATAAAAACAATTTGGTCACCTACCTGAAAAAGATTGCGTAATTCATCAATAATTTTCGGCGTAGAATGGTAAGAAGATTGCACAAGATAAAGTGTTGACGGATTCATTAAACTTACACCTTAATCTACCAATATAGAACATGATCAAAAGATTGAATAAACTCAGCATTCAACTGAACGAATTCAATTTCTTGTTCGGTTTTTTGTACAAGAGGATGCTGCTGATTTTTACATTCAATCAGAATAGGGCTCAAGTCATAGAACTCAAAACTTTCGACCATATTTGAGGCCACTTTGAAAGCCTGACGAAACTGATCAAAGCTCAAATCATTTTGCAAAAGACTAAGAGCTGCATCTTTCAATAATACTTTGACTGGTGAGCCAAAGGTTGCTAAAACCATAGTAGCAGAAAGGCTTTCATTGATTTGAAGACTGGTTAAATTGGCTTGGCTTAAAATGACGAGTACAGATTTCACACAATATACCTTTTAAAAGCAACAATCTAAGCAAACAAAGTAACTTAAAATTGAATAAGACGAGATGCTGACTGTACTGCATCAGCAAGTTCACCTAACCCGACAAGTTCAAAGTCTTTGGCAAGGTTGTGATGAGTAAGGTGATGACGACTGGCATTTTCTGCATCTGTAATACCACGAGCGAGGGCAGCACTCACACAAACAGGAAGACGAATCGCAAGCTTTTGCCATTCATGCGTTAAATTACGCTGGTCGTCAGGAACCCATTGAAAATCATTAGCAACCTGCACGCCATCTTGGTAAAAGAATACACGGAAGTCTTCATTTTTACTTTTGAGTGCCTGAGCAAGTCCTAACGCATGCCAAGCATGAATGGAAGTAGGAGCAGAGGTAATTAGTAGTAATGTACTCATTGAGAATTCACTATGGTCATACGTCTAAATGGGCGTAGATACATTAAGAGAAAGGTAAGTATACAATGATTTTAGTGACAGGTGGTTTAGGCTTTATCGGTTCACACATTGCGTTGAGTCTAATGGCTCAAGGGCAAGAGGTGGTAATCGTCGATAATTTGGCTAATTCAACCTTGCAAACTTTGGAGCGGCTAGAATTTATTTCTGGTATGTACGTTCCATTTGTCAAACTTGATGTACGCAATACACCAGCGCTGAATAAGGTGTTTGAGCAATATTCAATTGATGCAGTTATTCATACTGCCGGATTCAAATCAATTGAAGAATCTAACCTTAAACCTCTTGAATATTATAATGATAATGTTAGTTGTATCATGAGCTTGCTTCGTGCCATGCAACGTACGGGTGTTCGTCACTTTATTCATCTGTCTAGCCTTGCAGCTTATGGGAAATCTGGCTTGCAATTGAGTGAAACAGAAGAATTTAATTATGCTTATCCTAATCCCTATATTAAGTCTCAACAGATGATTGAAGAAATTATCCGTGATACTTATAAAATTGACCATGAGTGGAAAATTGCGATCTTACGATTGTCTAATATCGTAGGTGCATTTGAACATGGGGTACTCGGAGAGTATGTCGCTCAGCTCCCTAAAAATATTGTTCCGCTTGCGATGCAAGTCGCAGCAATGCAGCGTGATTTAATTGAATTACAAGATCAAGCTGAAACGTCAGATCATACGACTGAACGTAGTTTTTTACATGTTTTAGATTTATGTGAAGCCGTCATCGCGAGCTTACATTGGCTGCGTGAACAAACGCATTGTTGTGAAGCATTTAATATTGCACATGACCAAGTTCATTCAATTCGTCAATTACTCAATGAAATTTCACAAGTTACTAAAGCTGAAGTTCCTACACAATCAGCAATTTATAAACATGTCGAGTTAGATCAAGTTGGGGCTAATATTGAGAAAGCAAAAACCTTATTGCAATGGACACCGAAGCGCCCATTAAAACAAATGATCGAAGATGAATGGCGCTTTTATCAAAATACTTTAAATGGAAGATAGGATAATGATTCTTATTTACAATACTGGTATGCTTGAGTACGATATTCAAAATTAACTAGCCAGAGCAAACACTTGCTTCAGCCCGTGAGTTCTTTATTGAGATAACCGAGGTTTCTATGCAAACACGAATTGAACATGACACTATGGGTGAGATTGAAGTTCCAAATGAAGCATTGTGGGGGGCACAGACTCAACGCAGCTTACAGAACTTTAAAATCGGGCAGGAACGATTACCCCGTGCCATGATTCGAGCGATGGGTTTGGTAAAAAAGGCTGCTGCAATAACCAATGCTGAACTTGAACAACTACCACAAGATTTGAGTCAATATATTGTGGGTGCTGCTGAAGAGGTAATTGATGGCAAGTGGGATTCCCAATTTCCTTTAGTTGTCTGGCAGACAGGTTCTGGTACGCAAAGTAACATGAACTGCAATGAAGTGATTGCCAATATTGCAAACCAGAAATTAGGACAAGCCTTAGGTGCCCAAAAACCAGTACATCCAAATGATCACGTTAATCGTGCTCAATCAACAAACGACTCCTTTCCAACGGCCATTCACGTGGCAGCAAGTTTGCAAATTAATGAATTACTCATCCCTGCTGTAGAGCAGCTCAAAGCGACTTTGCAAAAAAAGTCAGATGAGTTTCAGGATATTGTCAAAATTGGCCGTACCCATTTGCAAGATGCTACTCCATTAACCTTAGGTCAAGAATTTAGTGGCTATGTATCACAGCTTGAGCATGGATTGGTTCGACTACAACAAGCTTTGAGTGGTTTATATGAGTTGCCATTAGGTGGCACAGCGGTAGGTACAGGATTAAATGCACATCCTGACTATGCAGTAAAAGCAGCAGCTCAGCTTGCATTACTCACAGGTTTACCTTTTGTAACCGCGCCTAATAAATTTGAAGCACTAGCAGGACGGGACGCCGCTGTTTTTGCATCAGGTGCATTAAAAACTTTGGCTGTAAGCTTAAACAAAATTGCGAATGATATTCGTTGGCTGGCAAGTGGACCTCGTTGTGGTTTTGGTGAAATCCGTATTCCAGAAAATGAGCCTGGTTCAAGCATTATGCCTGGGAAAGTAAACCCAACACAAAGTGAAGCAATGACCATGGTTGTTGCGCAAGTGCTTGGAAATGATACGACCATTAACGTAGCAGGTGCTTCAGGTAACTTTGAATTAAACGTCTTTATGCCAGTGATTGCTTATAACTTATTGCAATCTATTCAGTTACTTGGTGATGCATGTAATAGCTTTAATGATCACTGCGCGGTGGGAATTGAGCCTAATCGCGATAAGATTGATCACTTCTTGCATAATTCTCTGATGCTAGTTACAGCTTTAAATCCAGTAATCGGCTATGAAAATTCTGCAAAAGTTGCAAAGACTGCTTATAAAGAAAATAAAACGTTGAAGCAGGTCGCTGTTGAGCTTGGTTTGGTTACAGCGGAACAATTTGACGAAGTAGTTAAACCTGAAAAGATGGTTTCACCAAATAGTAAGTAATCACTAAAAACAATGTAAGCGCTAATATTTATATAAAGCCCTCAAATGAGGGCTCTTTTGGGGGTAGAATTTAGCTTGTATCTTGAAATTTGAAAATATCAAAGTAAGCCGTCTATGTATTCCCAACCATGAGATTTCATAGCTTCAAACTTCTTTTTTAGCTCTTCTTTTTCGTACTCATGTATATCGCGTGCTAAAAGAACATGATACGAGTTAGATTCTGGTTCTATAGTCACTTCAATAATCTCTACTGGTTCAATCACTCCACTCTCAGTTAAACCAGAGTCTATAAAACACATTCCTTTTACAGGAATAACAATACAATCATATTCCTTGGAAATAAAATAATTATTTGCTGAAGCGGAATACGTACGTGATGCTCTAACTTTCATATGTATCTCCTTCTCAAGCATAAAAAGGGAATGTTTTAGTCTGGCGTGCTTCCACAGTTATTTCTGTTTAATTTATATAGTGATTTTATTTTTTACTTGAATATTCTAATTATAGATTTTTTATTAGCATAAAATGCTGTTAGTTATAGTTTACAAGTAAGGTATTAAAAAACTTATGAATCAAAAGCCAATTTCAGTTGTTTTAATTCCTGGTTATATGCTTGATGAATCTCTCTGGAATGAACTCATAGATGAAATGCCTAAAGAGTGGAATATATATAGAGCTACTTTAAAACAAGGGCAAACAATCAAAGAAATTGCTCAAAATATTGTTGAACATGCGCCACAAAGCTTTGTACTGATTGGATTCTCACTTGGAGGATATATCGCTAGATCTATAGCAGAGCAATTTCCTGAAAAAGTTAAGGCACTTATTTTAATAGCGTCTTCACTACGCTCAGATACAGAAGAGCAGAAAAATCAAAAGTTAACGGCAATTAAACTTAACTCTGGGAAAACTTTTCATGGACTAAGCTCAATATCGATTGAAAAAACACTTCATCCATCGAATGTGCAGAATCGTACTCTTGTAAAAAGAATCCAAGAAATGGGGAAAACTTTGGGTTATGAAGAGTTCGTTAAACAATCGATGTTAGATAGAAGTTCTTATGATATGAGTAAAATTACATGCCCAACTTTAATTATTTCTGGCTCTGATGACCAGCTCCGCTCCAAGGAAGAAGCTATAGAATTATTAGATCAGTTACCCCATGCAAAGCTTGAGATAATTAATAATACTGGTCATATGATTCCGATTGAACAACCTAAGTCGCTGGCATCAGTGATTTCCATATGGTTAAGTGAAAAGAATTTAAGGGCAAGTTAGAGAGCTTTAAATAACTTAAAAAATAGTTACTTGAGGACTTATGTTTCAGGAGGGCCTAACTTTCGTTTTCTTCGTCAGAATCTTAATAATCCTGAAAACTTGATTGTCGAGTTTGATCTTTTGATGAATGGTTGCATTATCAAGCTGATCCCATAACTCAAATGGGAAAAACTCTGAACTATGATCAAATATCCATAACCATTGGTAGCTATTGTTAAGGGTATTCTTATCAAAACGAACATCTTGGACTTTAATAATCTTAAACTGTTTATGATGTTCGTCTTGAAGAATAATTTCATGATTCTCCATTAGACATCCATACATTAAAGATAATTTTCAATTGTACTAAAATTAATAATGTCTGATTAACCTGTTAAGTTGGTATTAATTTACAAAAGATTTCGGGTTGTTAAAGTTTGTCATTTTCAAAAAGAAAATAATCTTTACTTTTGAAATACAAGGTTTTAATTAGGTTACATTGTAAGAAATGTGTGCAAATGTCAGAATGTACAGTGAAATTTATCTTCGAGTATCGCTATGAGTTTAATAGGCTTTATGTATGCAAGTAAAACCAATAGTGAACATAGTCAAATAAAACAAGATTTAATTGATATTCTCACTGAAGCAGTCAAATTCAACTCACATAATGATATTACAGGAGTACTTTACTATGGTAATGGATACTTCTTACAGTATTTAGAAGGTGAGAAAGAACAAGTCGAATCGCTATTTTATAAATTAATTTTGAAAGATTCGAGACACCAGAACTGTGAAATCATCTTTTCAGAACCATCCGAACAACGGCTATTTAAACATTGGAGTATGAAATTTGCTCCCATTAACACGAAAATAAAAGAGTTCTTTCATTATCATCATGTTGATGAGTTTAATCCTTATTTGCTTAACACTACATCTATTCCGTCTTTTATTGAATTGCTTGTAGATCAGCCAAACCATAAAGTTGATCAATATCAAGGGTAGTCGAAATCAAGAATTACAACAGATTTTTGATGTTCTATTTAAAATTAAGCTCTCTTCGGAGAGCTTTTTATCATAAAGGCTGAAACTTTCACTAATTAATGGCGAATTGGCGTTGAATAAGCCGTCATAATTGTTAAAATGCCCACCTTGTCCTGTTTTTATATTGTTTTTTGTTTTGCATGTATTTCGCAAAGTTAGAGATAAAATTATTAAAAACAGTTGCTTAGTTAAGGATTTTTGAATGCTCTCTATTTATTTAACAGATACCCAACAACATGTGCAATTTAATGATTATCCTAGTGATCAGCCGGTTAAGTTTCTGTTAAATCTTAAAAAGATTTTCCCAAGTACAGCGGATTTATTATTACCAGTTTTACCTGAAGATAATGATCTAGAAAACGTAACGTGGGAATCAACCTCAAAAGATTTTGAAGTTTTTAAAAAACTATTAGCGGGATGGGGTGTTATTGAGCTTCGTTTAAATGCAATTACTGCTTATAAAGATAAAAACTTTGCAAATGAGCTAGTGAAACAAGCACAGGTAAAACGTAAGAAAACAGCGCAAAAAAATCATCAGCTTTCTTTAGTTGCTCTAGATTATATTTTTATGCACGAAGTTCATGCATTGATTGATGCTGAATTGGTCACTATTGGTGAGAAATTTTACTTACCAACCTTGCGTGAGCAATGGAAGGGTACGGTTTCAGACCAAGTGCTTAACGGTAAACTCTAATTTAAGTGTAAAAGGTGGATTTATAAAAATTCACCTTTTTTATTTTCTAATTAAATCAGTATTTTATAATTTTAAGATTGCTTATACAAAAGTTTACAAGAAAAGAATGCGTTTTTTTCAATGTGGCAGATACATTGCTTATATAAATACAAAATTATTGCGGGAGAGAGGTTCATTGAGAACCCGCCGAAGGAGCAACAAGCCCGGAAACTCTCAGGCAAAAGGACTGTAATAATTAAAAAATCTGGAGAGAAGCTTAGATTTATAAGAATGGAAAACAATAACTTATAAATTATAAACTCACCGAAGGGGAAGATCTAAACGTTAAAAGGTAACGTTGGGGTCGAAACTCTCAGGTACCAATGACAGATGGGCTGTACTGATGAAATGTTTTTGCATTTCTGAGGAGTCTGTTATGCCACATGTTATTGTGATAGGTGCGGGAATCACAGGGGTTACCTCTGCTTATGAATTATCGCAACTGGGTTATCAAGTCACAGTGATTGATCGACATTTATATCCTGCAATGGAAACATCATTTGCCAATGGAGGGCAATTATCGGCCTGTAACGCCGAAGTATGGAACCAAAAAGCCACCGTGATTAAAGGCTTTAAATGGATGAGACAAAAAGATGCTCCTCTATTGTTGAACCCTTCATTTAGTTTGCATAAGTATAGTTGGCTAGTTGAATTTCTATCACATATTAAAAACTATGAAGCAAATACGATCGAGACTGTCCGTTTGGCATTGCTTGCTCGTAAGCGTTTGTTTGAAGTTGCTGAAAAAGAGCAGCTTGAGTTTGATTTGGAGAAACGTGGAATTCTCCATATGTATCACAGTAAGGCTGACTACGAGGTTGCTAAACAAGTTAATAACGTATTGAACAAAGGTACATTGGAACGCTATTCAGTTTCCCCTGATGAAATGAAAACAATAGAACCATCTTTGACGGGTGACTATTTCGGTGGCTATTACACACCAAGTGATGCGACGGGTGATATTCATAAATATTCAACCTCTTTGGCCGAGAAGACTAAAGAATATGGCGTTCAATATAAGTTCGGCCTAGAAGTTATGGATATTAAGTGCAGCGCAGACAAAGTAGTCGTAACTTGTCAGCCAAGTGCTGAGCATCCTTATCTGGTTGAGTCCGATAACATTCAGCTAGAAGGTGATGTACTTGTAGTTTGTGGTGGTGTAGGGAGTTATCAACTTGCCGATATGATTGGTGAGCGAGTAAATGTGTATCCAGTAAAAGGTTATTCAATTACCGTGCAATTAAAAGATGAGCACAGTGTAAAGAATGCTCCTTGGGTGAGTTTACTAGATGAAAGTGCAAAAATTGTGACTTCTCGTTTAGGTAAAGATCGACTGCGTGTGGCAGGGACTGCTGAGTTTAATGGCTATAACCGCGACATACGGGCTGATCGTATTCAACCATTAGTGAATTGGGTTAATCGTAACTTTGATATTTCAACTGAGCATGTGGTGCCTTGGGCAGGGTTAAGACCAATGATGCCGAATATGCTGCCTGTTGTTAAGCAATCTAAACAACCTCGTGTTTTTTATAATACAGGGCATGGGCATTTAGGTTGGACTTTGTCTGCGGCAACCGCAGTTTTAGTCGGTCAGGATATTGCTCAAAAATATCCAGCGTAGAAAGTAAAAAGCCAGTGTTCAAACACTGGCTTTTATTTTAAGCGTTAATCATATAGGCGGTAGATTCCGCTAAAACGTTCACAGCCTTTTTGCTGAGTTTTCACATTAAGTAAAGCTTTTTGAAAATTAAACTGATATTTACAGTTGTGCTCATTGTCTAAAATCTCACTTTTTTGTTCAGGTGAACTATAGGCCATCAATGAGATCGTTTGAGTTTCTTTGCGGTTATTTGGATTGCGGTATGCTATCCCTTCAATCTTAATTTTATCTTTTGCGAGCTGATGGACTTGAATGTGTACAGGCTGAGCTGCTATATGTCCATTTTCAAACTTAAGATAATGCTGGGTAAGCGTTTGCTTAAGTGAAGCATAAAAATTTAAGTCATCAGTACGTAAATCAAACTGTTGTTGAATACATGTATTACTCTTACATTGCTGAGTATGCTTAGACCATAACTTTTGTGTATCCTGTAAAAGCTGTAAGGGGGCATCAGTAACTAAATATGCAGAAAGATATTTATTATTGAGTTCTTTTCTTGATTCACTAAATGTTTTTGAGCAGATTTTAAGCTCAGCTCCAGTATTGGGGCAGTCTATTGATTCTGCAAAGACAAAAGTTGAACATAAACAACTCAGTGTCACGACAAAACTTAATCTTTTCAATTGATTCATATCAGTATTAGACAGCATGATCGCTTATACTTTCAGTCTACTTTGCTAGGTGTACTATAGCGAAACAGAACGGCTGAATACAAGATTTCTTAAGTTTTTATGGAAGGTAATAATTTATATGGTTGCTCAGATTCGTATTGGACAAGGAATGGATGTGCATGCCTTTGAAGAGGGGAACTTCGTTACATTAGCGGGTATTCAAATTCCACATACACATGGTTTGAAAGCGCACTCTGACGGTGACGTTGTACTTCATGCGCTATGTGATGCTTTATTAGGTGCTTTAGCGCTTGGAGATATTGGACAACATTTTCCTGATACTGACCCAGAATACAAAGGCGCAGATAGCCGAGTATTGTTAAAGCATGTTTATCAATTAATCTTAGACCGTGGTTATCAGTTAAATAATGCCGATATTACGGTGGCTTGCGAGCGTCCAAAATTAGCTAAGCATAATCTGGAAATGCGTCAAAGCATTGCTGACGTTCTAAATGTAGATATTAATCAAATTAGTATTAAAGCAACGACAACCGAAAAACTCGGGTTTACCGGTCGTCAAGAAGGAATTTTGGCTACAGCGACGGTTTTAATTTCTCATCACACCAAGTGATCTGCCTGTTGTAAAGACTGTTGAAGTTCTAAAGTTGCCTTACGGCCTTGTAGCTGTAAGGTAATACTATGAATGAGTCCAGTCCAAGTCTCATTAGGTTCCCAAATTTCGTGCAATAAATCCTGAGAAGTCGGCATATCCATATTCATATAAAACTGTCTATAGACATACATCAGGCAACTTACGCGTTTATTTTTGGCGCAATGTATCCAAATAATTTCATTTTGCACTAAATGATCAATCAAATCTAAAACTAATAAGCACTGCTCAGCAGAAGGCATCTCCCAATCAATTGGAATATGAATATAATTTAAACCTAGGTCTAAACAAATACGGTCTTCATTTTCAAGATGATTTGAAGCATTAGTTAAAGCAAGGTTAATGACTGTGCTACAACCAAACTCTTTAATCAATTTTAGTTGTTCAGCAGAAGGCTGGGCCGAGCTAAATAAATGTTCATGAATAATCGAAAATGCGGGAATTTGAGATAATGATTGTTCAAGGGTTGTCATGATCGCACTCTACAAGAGTAGGCTTAGCTTATTGTGTAGAATGTTATACACGATTCTAGAGAATAGTTAAAATACAGCCTGCTTATATATTCGGCAACGTTATCAAATTTTTAAAAATAATTAACTGGAAAAGTACAAGTCTTATAAAATAAAAAACAGCATCATAAAGATGCTGTTTTTTTAAACTCAAAATTTAAGCTTTTTTTAGATTTTCATTCAATAAAAATTCGACTAAAGCTTTTTGAGCATGGAGACGGTTTTCTGCTTCATCCCATACGACTGCATTTTTATAATCGAGCATGGTTTCAGAAATTTCTTCGCCACGATGAGCAGGTAAGCAGTGCATGAATAAACAATCTGGGTGAGCAAGGCTCATTAATTTTTCGTTAACCTGAAAATCAGCAAATGCTTTTTCACGAAGTTTTTGCTCTTCTTCTTGGCCCATACTTGCCCATACATCAGTCACGATGAGGTCAGCATTTACTGCTGCATCTTCCGCATTATCATAAAGCTCAACGCAATGACCAAACTCCGCTAAAAATTCAGGTTTAGGTTCATATCCTTTTGGCGATGCAATTTTGAGTTTGAAACCCATCATGTGCGCAGCTTCAATATATGAATTACACATATTATTGCCATCACCAATCCAAGCAATGGTTTTGCCTTCAATGCTACCGCGATGTTCAATATAAGTCTGTAAGTCAGCAAGTAACTGGCATGGATGATGATCATCAGTTAAGCCGTTAATTACAGGAACTTTTGAATAAGATGCAAAGCGTTCAACAATGTCATGACCGAAAGTACGAATCATCACAATATCAAGCATACTTGAAATTACACGTGCTGAATCTTCGATTGGTTCACCACGGCCTAATTGTGTGTCACGAGGCGATAAAAAAATCGCACTACCGCCAAATTGATTAATACCTGCTTCAAAAGAGATACGTGTACGCGTACTTGATTTCTCAAAAATCATTCCCAATACTTTACCGACAAAAGGCTGGTAGACCTTATTGTCATGTTGCATTTTTTTAAGTTCGCTTGCGCGTTCTAAAATGCGATTAAGTTCTAGAGTGGATAGATCACGTAAAGTCAGGAAATGTCTTAGAGCCATGTAGCTACTCCATAATAATTGTTTTGAAATATAACAATTATCTGTTGTTGGCTGGGTGGATGTGGGAAAAAAGAAGTCTACTATACTATAAGCATTTTAAAATGCAAAAGAATTAGACTTTATGATGGCCTTTTAAGAAAATATCTACACAATATTCAATATAATCAAAAGCTTCTTTCTCATCTGGAAGAGCTGGCATACCCATAATCATACGCCATTCAATATCTCGTAAAATCCCAAAATACATGAGTGAAGAATAATACGGAGAATTACATGTAATTTCGCCTGATTTATCCGCAAACTCTAATGCTTGAGTAAGTGTATTTTGTAAATTATGTACCCATTTGTCATATAAGTATTGTATGAGGACAGTGTTACATTCGGTCTGTTCAATAATAAGCCTTAAAAATGCAACATGTTCGGGCTGAATAATATGAATATACACACGATTAAGTGTTTGAATCAGATATTCTCTTAAAGTGCTTTTCTCTGGTTGGAATGGAATGCAAATGTCTTTAAAAAACATTTCACGCTTATGATCACATATAGCCGTAAAAAGTCCTTCTTTATTGCCAAAATATTTATAAATAGAAGCCTTAGAGCCACCTGCATGATTAACAATATCATCGAGAGATACAGCATCATATCCTTTCTCTAGGAACAGCTCGGTCGCGCTTAACAATAGAGCTAAACGACGTTCAATACCGCGGCGTGTTTGAGGTTTCTCACATGCAAGGTGATGTGAATCCAGGACTGAATCATGCATAAAATTTAATAACAACAACTGACTTTGCTTATCTAGTATAGCAAAACTATCTTTAGTGATGGTCATAACCATTTTTTTAGATCATATGCTGAACAGTAAGTGGCTAATTCAAAAAATAAACTAATAGAAAATATAAGCTTAGTGTTGGTTGTAGAAGGGTTTGATGATGTAACCTTATGTTTACATTATATTTTAATCAAAAATCTGATTGAAAAAAAGCGGCTAAGAATGACTTAACCGCTTTGAAGTTAAATAATGAGATTTCTAGGCTTCAGTTTGAGTAACCTTGTGCTCATCTTCTTCGTCATCATCTGCAGAATCCATTCCAAGTTCCTTTAACTTGCGTGTTAAGGTGTTGCGACCCCAACCTAATAATTCCGCTGCGTGACGTTTGCGTCCACGTGTTTGTTGCAAGGCTGCGTTAATCAATGTGCGTTCAAACATTGGTGTGGCAATATCCAAAATTTTCATTTCACCATTTTTAAGCTTTTGAATAG
This sequence comes from Acinetobacter sp. LMB-5, assembly GCF_001541635.1. Classification (NCBI taxonomy): domain Bacteria; kingdom Pseudomonadati; phylum Pseudomonadota; class Gammaproteobacteria; order Moraxellales; family Moraxellaceae; genus Acinetobacter; species Acinetobacter sp. LMB-5. The sequence goes on from NZ_LRDR01000010.1 coordinate 96,143, forward strand.
CCCATTGATTTAGTAGTTCATCCCAATGATGTAGAGAAATACGTTCAAATGAAGGTGCTGTTTGACTAGAATCACTATTCTTTTGCAATGGAACTTGTTTGAGCTCAGAAGGTAAATCTTCCGGATAAACTTCGCGGCCCGTAATCATTACAGTTAGCCAGCGGCAAGTATTTTCAAGTTGTCGTACGTTACCCGGCCATGGTAACTGTTGCATGTAGTCCGTTGTTTCAGTGCGTAGGATTTTTGGACTTACGCCAAGCTCTTTACCTGCACGCGCAAGGAAATGCTGCGAAAGCATTGGAATATCTTCACTACGGTGGGCAAGCTTAGGAATGTGAATACGAATCACATTTAAGCGGTGATATAAGTCTTCACGGAAGCGGCCTTCATTTACCAGTTTCTCTAGATCCTGATGCGTTGCCGCCACAATTCGAACATCTACTTTAACGGGAATATGTCCGCCTACACGATAGAACTCACCGTCAGCGAGTACGCGAAGCAATCGAGTCTGAGTTTCAAATGGCATATCACCAATTTCATCAAGGAACAGTGTTCCACCATTTGCCTGTTCAAAGCGGCCTTGATGCTGAGTATTTGCCCCTGTGAAAGCGCCTTTTTCATGACCAAATAACTCGGTTTCAATCAAGTCTTTTGGTATCGCAGCCATATTTAAAGCAATAAAAGGCTTGGCACGGCGTGGGGAGTGCTTGTGTAAAGCATGAGCAACTAATTCTTTACCCGTACCCGATTCACCATTAATTAAAACAGTAATATGAGATTGCGATAAACGGCCGATAGCACGGAAAACCTCCTGCATTGCCGGAGATTCACCAATAATTTCTGTTGATTGAAGAGGTGAGGCTGTTTTTGTAGCTTCTTGCTGTTGTAGTTTATTAATATGCAGGATCGCACGATTGACTAAAGCTAAAGCTTCATCAATATCAAAAGGCTTTGGTAAATATTCAAACGCGCCTGTTTGATAGCTTGATACAGCAGACTCTAAGTCAGAATGTGCTGTCATAATAATGACAGGTAAATCTGGATGAGTGTTTTTGACTTTAGATAAAAAAGTTAAACCATCAATTCCAGGCATGCGGATGTCAGTTAAGATGACATCGGGAGCATCATGGTGCAAACGTTCAAGCGCAGTTTGAGCTTCTTCAAAATTGGTAACATCAAAACCTTCCTCTTTAAAGGTCTTTTCCAATACCCATCGCATGGCGCGATCATCATCAATAACCCATATTTTATTTCGCGACACGGTCTGACTCCCAAGGTAAATATAAGCTAAAAATTGTTTTTCCAGGAACAGATTGGCATTCAATCATTCCGTTATGTTGATGCATAATATTCTGTGCAATACTCAGGCCAAGCCCAGTACCTTTTGCTCGTCCAGTAACCAATGGATAGAATACTGACTCCAAAATACTTTCAGGAATGCCTGGTCCATTGTCCTCTATGTCGACTCGCACTGTAGATCGATTTAGTACACCGTTAATTGTGACAAGACGTTGTATACGTGTACGTAGAATTAACTCCGGTTCGTGATCTATAAAAAATGCTTTGTTTTCTGTGATGGCTTGAATTGCATTTACACTAATGTTGAGCATGACTTGTATTAACTGATCACGATCGGCATTAACATCGGGTAAAGACAAATCATAATCCCGTATAATTTTAATTTTCTTCTTTGTCTGGTTGGCGATAAGTGAACGCACTCGCTCCAAAGGCTCGTGTACGTTAACATTTTCATAACTTGGGAGTTGTCTAGAACCCAACATAGTATCTGCCAAGTTAGTTAAACGATCTACTTCATTAATAATGACATCTGTAAATTCAGCATAACTCTTATCGTTTAAACTGCGAGCGAGTAATTGAGTTGCACCACGAATACCTGCCAGTGGGTTCTTAATTTCGTGAGCAACGCCACGTACAAGTTGTCTGGCCACCTGATGTTGTTGTACCAGATTTTCTTCTTTAGAAATCTTTAACATACGATCAATCGGGTTGAGCTCAATCAAGAGTAATGGGTGATAACTTTTACCTGCATTTAATTGAGACACTGTGTAATCAACATGAAGGTCTTTAAAGTTGACATTAATAACCGCTTCTCGACGAGTATAAGGTTGACCCGTTTTAATAGTGTTTAATAACGCTTCATGTGTATTAAAAGTATCATCTGGTGCATGAAGTAAGTTCAAAACCGGCTGTCCTGAAGCTCGAAGCAAACTAATGTCAAATAGTGCTTCGCAGGCAGAATTTAAGTAAAAAATATTCAAGTTACTATCGATCAATAAAATCGCAGTAGTTAAGTTGTCTACCAATAGGCGATAGTCGATAGGGTTGTGTTGATCCATTAGCGAATCGTTCCTGTCTTAAAATAGCGCAATGGCATCTTCATTGATTATCGGATTTTCACCGTTATAGAACATGAACGATGCAAAATATACGCCAACTTTGTTTATGGGTTATTTTAAAGTTTTAAAGTATTTAAAAACGCGCTGAAATCGGTCTTTATATCGGTTGATCAAAACTGATAGCTTGAATATAGATAATAACATGATCCAACTTGGTGCAAAGGTGAGTTTTGGTGCAAATGTTGGTCGTATTTTGGTGCATTACACAAAGAGTAGGCTTTCCACCTATGCTTGAGACGAGAAAAGACATACAATACGCGCATTCAAGTGGAGCGCAGATTCATGAAGACCCCCAAAGTCGGTTTTGTTTCTTTAGGTTGTCCTAAGGCATTGGTAGATTCTGAACGAATTTTAACTCAGTTAAAGACTGAAGGTTATCAAGTTGCATCAGATTATGATGGTGCTGATTTAGTTGTTGTTAATACCTGTGGTTTTATCGAATCTGCGGTACAAGAGTCGCTAGATGCAATTGGCGAGGCCATGAGTGAAAATGGTCGAGTAATCGTTACTGGATGCTTAGGTAAAGACGAAGACAAAATTCGTCAAATGCATCCAAACGTTTTAAAGGTTACTGGTGCAGCAGCTTATCAAGATGTAATGGAAGCTGTACATGAATATGTACCAGCACCACCTAAACACAACCCGTTTGTTGATTTGGTTCCTGAACAAGGAATTCGCTTAACACCAAAACATTATGCCTATTTAAAAATATCTGAAGGATGTAACCACCGTTGTACCTTCTGTATTATCCCAAGTATGCGTGGCGATCTAGTATCGCGTCCAGTTGGAAGTGTACTGGAAGAAGCCGCTGCGCTTAAAAGAGCAGGTGTTAAAGAAATCTTGGTTATTTCCCAAGATACATCAGCATATGGTGTAGATACCAAGTACAAACTTGATTTCTGGAATGGACAGCCTGTTAAAACAAAATTCTTTGATATGTGTGAAGCACTAGGCCAACTTGGTATCTGGGTGCGCTTACATTATGTTTATCCATACCCACATGTTGATGCGGTTATTGACTTAATGGCACAAGGTAAAATTCTGCCATATCTTGATATTCCATTCCAACATGCAAGCCCGCGTATTCTTAAGTTAATGAAGCGTCCGGCTCACAGTGAAAATACACTCGAAAAAATTAAATTGTGGCGTGAAAAATGCCCGGATCTTGTGATTCGTTCTACATTTGTAGTGGGTTTCCCAGGCGAAACTGAAGAAGATTTTCAAATATTGCTCGATTGGTTAGTTGAAGCTGAACTTGATCGTGTTGGCTGCTTTACCTACTCACCAGTAGAAGGCGCTACGGCAAATGATTTACCCGATCATGTGCCTGAAGAAATTAAGCAAGAGCGTTACGAGCGCTTTATGCAAGTGCAGCAACAAATTTCTGCTGCTAAGTTGCAAAAACGTATTGGTCAAACGATGACTGTATTAGTCGATAGTTTGGAAGATGAATATCCTGTTGCTGTTGCACGTTCTTATGCCGATGCTCCGGAAATTGACGGTAATGTCTTTGTAGAAGATATCGATAAGAGCACTATTCAACCAGGCGATATGTTGGAAGTCGAAATCACCGATGCGGATGAATACGACTTATTTGCAAAGTTAATTAAAATTAAGTCGGTTTAATCGATAACGATTCAAAAAAGCATTCAGTTTAAGAGGTTTTGGAGCAAACTCATGGCGGAAACAATTAGCCCCCGTTATTCACGCATTTTATTAAAACTATCTGGTGAAGCATTATCAGGTAACAAAGACATGGGTATTGATGCCCAAGTTCTTGATCAAATGTCCCTTTCAATTGCTCACTTAGTTGGCTTAGGCGTGCAAGTGGGTATCGTTGTTGGTGGCGGTAACTTGTATCGTGGTAGTCAGTTGCAAAAGGATGGCTTGGTTGGTCGTGTAACAGGCGATCAAATGGGTATGCTTGCAACTGTAATGAATGGTTTGGCTATGCGTGATGCATTGGTTCGCCGTAATATCAGAACTCGCCTTATGTCTGCATTACCAATTGGTACAGTAGTAGAGTCTTATTCAAGTCGTGATGCTATCCGTCACTTGAGTCAGGGTGAAGTTTGTGTTTTTGTTGCTGGTACAGGAAATCCATTCTTTACGACTGATACGGCAGCTTGCTTACGCGGAATTGAAATTGAAGCAAATTTAATTCTAAAAGCGACCAAAGTAGATGGCGTATATAATAAAGATCCAAGTAAATACGAAGATGCGGTTAAATATGATCATTTAACCTTTGATCAGGTATTGGACGAAAAACTTGGTGTTATGGATTTGACAGCTATTTGTTTATGTCGTGACCATAATGTGCCATTACAAGTTTTTGATATGAATAAATCAGGCGCGCTATTGTCAGTAGTCATGGGCGAAAAAGAAGGTACACGCGTTACTAAATAATGTACGTGTTGACGAAAGCTCTTTATACTAGCGCTAAATTAAATTTGTTAAAACATCCTTGAATAAATAAGTAAGGTAGATCATATGATTAACGATCTGAAAAAAGACAGCGAACAGCGTATGTTGAAAACTCTTGAGTCTTTGGAACTAGGGTTTGCTAAAGTTCGTACCGGCCGTGCACACCCATCAATCTTAAATGGGGTAATGGTTCCTTACTACGGTTCTGATGTGCCTTTAAATCAAGTGGCAAACGTTGGGGTTGAAGATTCTCGTACACTTCTTGTTCAGCCATTTGAACGTACAATGGTTTCAGCTATTGATAAGGCAATTCGTGAGAGTGATCTTGGTTTAAACCCGATTACTGCGGATGCCATTCGTGTACCTTTACCTGCATTAACTGAAGAAACACGTCGTGATATGCAAAAAATTGCGCGTAGCGAAGCAGAAAATGCAAAAGTTGCAATTCGTAATATTCGTCGTGATGTATTAGGTGATATCAAAGCATTATTAAAAGAGAAAGAAATCTCTGAAGATGATGAGCGCCGTGCAGGTGACGATATCCAGAAAATCACTGACAAATATGTTGCAGAAGTAGACAAGCGTCTTGCAGCGAAAGAAGCAGAATTGATGAAGGTCTAAATTTTATGACCGATTCAGAAGAGTATCATCTTCCTAAGCATGTTGCCATCATCATGGATGGCAACAACCGCTTTGCAAAAAAAAATCAAATGCAAAAAGGTGATGGACATCGAGAGGGTAAAAATGTTCTTGATCCTATCGTTGAACATTGTAAAAAAACAGGTATTCGTGCTTTAACGGTTTTTGCATTTTCAAGCGAAAACTGGAATCGACCACAATTTGAAGTCGATCTGCTTATGAAGCTTCTTGAAGAAACTATTCATGAGCAAATACCTCGCATGAAGAAATTTAATATTGCTTTGCGTTTCATCGGTGATCGTTCCAGATTACCGTCACACCTAGTTGCCTTAATGGAAGATGCCGAGCAACAGACAGCACACCATAACACTATGACCTTAACTATTGCTGTGAGCTATGGTGGGATGTGGGATATTGCAAATGCAGCAAAACAAGTTGCTGAAGCGGTTTCCCGTGGTGAATTTGGTGCTGATCAAATAAATGTTGATTTGTTCGAAAAATATGTCAGTCTAAACGATCTGCCAGCTGTGGACTTATTGATCCGTACAGGTGGAGATTATCGCATATCTAATTTCTTGTTATGGCAAGCAGCATATGCGGAGCTGTATTTTACTGATACTTTATGGCCAGAATTTACAGTACAAGAATTCGATCATGCATTGAATGTTTTTTCAGGGCGTGAACGTCGTTTTGGCAAAACATCTGAACAAATTCAGCAAGAGAAAATAGAGAACTTATAATGTTAGAGCGGATTGTTACCGCATTGGTACTTGTCGCAGTTGTTTTAGGCTGTATGTTTGCTACGCAATCACATTATCCAATGTTGGTTCTTATGATTGTAGCAGCAGGGGTTGCGGGGTATGAATGGTATAAATTAATGCCCCATGAAACTGTAAATGCTGTAAAGCCAAAAGCTTGGTGCTACGGTCTGCTTGTTGCATTCGTTTCGGGCGTTGCTCTATTTTTCCATGATATTGCATTACTGTTGTGGTCAGCTTCAATTTTGACTTGGCTTGTAAGCGTTTATTGGGTCAAATCTTTTCCTGAATTTGATGGGTGGTATAACGCTACTCTATATGTAATTGGCATTATTTTAGTTTGTGCTGCGGTAACTTCAATTTTTGTTGTCTGGCAAAGTTCGCCTTGGTGGTTAATGTATCTGTTCTTGCTTGTGTGGGGTGCAGATAGTGGTGCTTACTTTGTTGGCCGTAAATTTGGTAAAAGAAAACTAGCGCCAACCGTAAGTCCGAACAAATCAGTAGAAGGTTTATATGGTGGTGTTATCACGACCATACTGGTAATGTTGGTTGTGCAATATCAGTATTTAAATTTAACTTTAATTCAGCAAATTCTGTTTCTTATCTTGTCACTGATTACAGTATTCGGTTCAGTTTTGGGTGATTTATTTGAGTCAATGATTAAACGTCGTGCTGGTATTAAAGATTCTGGACGTGTACTACCTGGTCATGGTGGTGTTTTAGATCGTATTGATTCTTTACTTGCTGCAGCCCCGATCTTTGCAACGGGAATGTATATATTAAAACTTATTGGTGTAGATTTATAAATGACACAATCTGTTTGCATATTGGGTGTAACCGGTTCCATTGGGCAAAGTACCTTAAAAATTTTAAATCAACATCCTGATAAGTATTCAGTATTTGCAATTTCAGCTCATAGTCGAATTTCTGAATTGGTTGATATATGTAAACAATTTCAACCAAAAGTTGTAGTTGTTCCAAAGCAAAAAGTTGACGAATTAGCAGCTTTATTTGTAAAGAGTGAATTACAAAATATTGAAATTTTGACTGATCAGGAAGGGCTGGTAAGTATCGCATCTCACCCTAATGTTGATGTAGTTATGGCTGCAATTGTTGGAGCGGCTGGTTTATTACCAACATTGGCGGCTGTAAAAGCTGGTAAACGCGTATTGCTTGCTAATAAAGAAGCTTTGGTCATGTCTGGTGAAATCATGATGCAAGCAGCACGTGATCATCAGGCATTATTATTACCAGTAGATTCAGAACACAACGCTATTTTTCAGTCATTACCTCATAATTATTTAGAGGCTGAAAGAAATGGACAACCGCAACAGGGTGTATCAAGAATCTTATTGACCGCTTCAGGTGGACCATTTTTAAACCATTCGTTAGAACAATTAGAAAAAGTTACTCCTGCCCAGGCTTGTAAGCATCCCAACTGGTCTATGGGACAGAAAATCTCAGTTGACTCAGCTACTCTTATGAATAAAGGGTTAGAGTTGATCGAGGCGTGTCATTTGTTTTCAATATCTGAACATTTTGTTACAGTTGTTGTTCATCCGCAAAGTATTATTCATTCTATGGTGCAATATGTTGACGGTTCAACATTGGCTCAAATGGGTAATCCAGACATGTGTACACCGATTGCCCATGCATTAGCATGGCCAGAGCGTTTACAGACTAATGTTCCTGCTTTAGATTTATTTGAATATTCTCAGCTTAATTTTCAAGCACCGGATATTCAGAAATTTCCAGCACTTGATTTAGCCCGTCAGGCAATGCGTGCGGGAGGGCTGGCACCTACTATTTTAAATGCTGCAAATGAGGTTGCCGTTGCTGCATTTTTAAAGGAACAGATTGGATTTACAAATATCCCACAAGTGGTAGAGCATACTTTGCAAAAATTGGAAAACTCAGTTGCTGATAATATCGAGTCTATTTTGAATAAAGATGAAGTAGCACGACATGTAGCACAGCAGTATATATCAAGTATAGGAGGCTGAAATGAGCGCATTATTTATGATTGCAGCAGCAGCTCTCTTGCTCGGTCCATTAATTGCAATTCATGAGTTTGGTCATTATTGGGTGGCAAGAAAACTTGGTGTTAAAGTTTTAGTCTATTCCATCGGTTTTGGTCCGACATTACTTAAATGGACATCAAAAAAATCTGGAATTAAGTACCAACTTTCAGCTTTGCCTCTAGGTGGTTATGTAAAAATGCTCGATGAGCGCGAAGGTAATGTTGCAGAGCAAGATTTACCTTATGCATTTAACCGTCAAAAACCATGGAAGCGTATAGTAATTGTTGCGGCTGGACCTTTAATTAATTTGATTTTTGCTGTTTTACTTTTCTGGATTTTATTTTTACCAGCACAGGAACAAATAAATACAAGAGTGGGTAAAGTTATACCCAACTCGCCAGCTGCAACAGCTCAACTGCAAGTAGGTGATAAGATTGTTGCTGTTGACGGAAAGGAAACGCAAACTTGGGAAAAACTTAACTTTGCTTTGATTGATCGTGTAGGTGAAACTGGTAGCTTGAATATCGATGTAGATCGTGCAGGTACTGAGAAAAATATTGTTTTACCAATTAAAGATTTTTTAAAAAACCAAAATGAATCAGCTTTAGATGTATTAGGTTTTTTACCCTATCGTCCCGTTATTCCTGCTGTTGTAACGGAGTTGACTGCAGATGGGGCAGCAATTCGTCAAGGAATGAAAGTCGGTGATCGTATTGTTTCAATTAATGGTCAAGTAATGAAAGACTGGTTTGATGTTGTGGAAGTTGTGCAACATTCACCAGAAAAATTACTAAGTATTGATGTGTTGCGTAATGGTCAACTCGTTCATTTGCAAGTCATGCCTCAAGGAAAGCGTGACAATATGGGACAAGTGAGCGGTGTCTTAGGCGTAAAAAGTGATGCAGGAAAAATTACAATTCCTGACGAATATAAGCAAACAATTCAATATACTCCAATACAAGCTTTCCAGATGTCGCTAGATAAGACTGGCCAAATCTCTAGCATGATATTGAGTTCGATAGTAAAAATGGTTAAGGGTTTAATTGGTTTAGAGAATCTTTCTGGACCAATTACAATCGCGAAAGTAGCGGGACAAAGTGCAGAAATGGGATGGCAAACTTTCATCTCATTTATGGCTTTAATGAGTGTAAGTCTTGGAATTTTAAATTTATTACCAATTCCAATGCTAGATGGTGGACATCTCGTTTATTACATTATTGAAGCTATTCGTGGTAAGCCTGTTTCTGAACAAATACAAATGTTTGGTCTAAAAATTGGTATGGTACTGCTCGGTAGTATGATGCTTTTAGCTTTATTTAACGATTTTATGCGTTTGTAAACGTATATGGATTTATAACTTACTGGAAAAACTGGCATGCGGCACACACATTTTTTAATGCCTTTGGCACTTGTTAGCGCTATGGCAGCGGTACAACAAGCATATGCAGCTGATGATTTCGTTGTTCGAGATATTCGTATAGATGGATTGGTCCGTCTAACTCCTGCAAATGTTTCTACCATGTTGCCAATCAACAGTGGCGATCGCGTTAATGAACCGATGATCGCAGAAGCAATTCGAACATTGTATGCCACTGGACTTTTTGACGATATTAAAGCATCACGAGATAACGATACTTTAGTTTTTAATGTTGTAGAGCGCCCAATTATTTCAAAACTTGAATTTAAGGGTAACAAACTTATTCCTAAAGAGGCTTTAGAGCAAGGCCTCAAAAAAATGGGCATTGCCGAAGGCGAAGTTTTTAAGAAGTCAGCTTTACAAACAATTGAAACTGAATTAGAGCAGCAATATACTCAGCAAGGACGTTATGATGCTGATGTAACGGTTGATACTATAGCTCGCCCAAATAACCGTGTTGAACTTAAATTAAATTTTAATGAAGGTACGGCAGCTAAAGTTTTTAATATCAATATTATTGGTAATACTGTTTTTAAAGACAGTGAAATTAAACAAGCTTTCGCAGTTAAAGAAAGTGGTTGGGCTTCAGTTGTAACCCGTAATGACCGTTATGCTAGAGAGAAAATGGCAGCGAGCCTTGAAGCTTTGCGCGCTATGTATCTCAATAAAGGTTATATCAATTTTCATATCAATAACTCACAGCTTAATATTAGTGAAGATAAAAAGAATATCTTTATTGAAGTTGCTGTAGAGGAAGGTAGTCAGTTCAAATTTGGTCAAACCAAGTTTTTAGGTGATGCACTTTATAAACCTGAAGAACTGCAAGCTTTAAAAATCTATAAAGATGGCGATACTTATTCTCAAGAAAAAGTAAATGCTGTTAAGCAGTTGTTATTGCGTAAATATGGTAATGCCGGTTATTACTTTGCAGATGTGAACGTTGTTCCGCAAATTAATAATGAAACGGGTGTTGTTGATCTAAACTACTATGTAAATCCAGGTCAGCAAGTAACCGTACGTCGTATTAACTTTACAGGTAATAGCAAAACTGCTGATGAGGTATTGCGTCGTGAAATGCGTCAAATGGAAGGCGCTTTAGCGAGTAATGAAAAAATTGATTTGTCTAAGGTTCGTTTAGAGCGTACAGGATTCTTCAAAACAGTTGATATTAAACCAGCTCGTATCCCAAATTCACCAGATCAGGTGGATTTAAATGTAAATGTTGAAGAACAACATTCTGGGACTACAACATTAGCCGTAGGTTACTCGCAAAGTGGTGGTATTACATTCCAAGCAGGTTTAAGTCAAACTAACTTTATGGGAACTGGTAATCGTGTTTCGATCGATTTATCTCGTTCTGAAACTCAAGACTACTATAACTTAAGTGTTACTGACCCTTACTTCACGATTGATGGGGTAAGTCGCGGTTACAACGTTTACTATCGTAAAACGAAACTAAATGATGACTATAACGTTAATAACTATGTTACCGATAGTTTTGGTGGTAGTTTAAGTTTTGGTTATCCAATTGATGAAAACCAAAGTTTAAGTGCTTCGCTTGGTGTTGATAATACTAAAGTAACGACTGGTCCTTATGTCTCTACGTATGTACGTGACTATTTGTTGGCAAATGGTGGCAAACCAACTGGTAAGTCGACTTGGTGTCCAAGTGGTAAGAATGAGACTGATCCTAGTACACAGAAACCAATACCGGATACATGTGAAGGTGGGTTTGAAGAATATAATAGTGCTTTCGAAAGTGAATTTTTTACTTATAACTTAAACTTAGGTTGGTCATATAACACCTTAAATAGGCCAATTTTCCCAACTTCAGGTATGTCACATCGTGTTGGTCTAGAAATTGGTTTACCTGGTAGTGATGTGGACTATCAAAAGTTGACTTATGATACTCAGGCATTCTTACCAATTGGTAAATCAGGATTCGTACTTCGCGGTTATGGTAAGCTTGGTTATGGTAATGATTTACCATTCTATAAAAACTTCTATGCGGGTGGTTATGGCTCAGTTCGAGGATATGATAACAGTACACTTGGACCAAAATACGCAAGCGTAAATTTACAAGAAACTAGGCAAAATGATAGTTCACCAGAAGAAGTGGGTGGTAATGCTTTAGTTCAGTTTGGTACAGAGCTTGCTTTACCTTTACCATTCAAAGGTGATTGGACTCGTCAAGTGCGTCCGGTTTTATTTGCTGAAGGTGGTCAAGTTTTTGATACTAAATGTGATATTAATAATACTGCCTACGGAACTAAAGGCATGAAGATTAATGGTCAGCAAATTGATGATGTTAGAAAATATTGTGAAGATAACTATGGTTTTGATTTAGGCAATATGCGCTATAGCGTAGGTGTTGGCTTCACATGGATCACCATGATCGGACCATTATCTCTTAGCTATGCATTCCCTCTAAATGATAAGCCTGGTGATGAAACTAAAGAGATCCAGTTTGAAATCGGTCGTACTTTCTAAGTACGACTTGACTAAACATGAAATAAGGACACAAATTTAAATGAAAAAATTAAATATATTAATGTTAGGACTAGGTCTGACAGTTTCTGCCATGACTAATGCTGCTGGTTATGGTGTTATTGATCTTGCTAAAGTTGTTGAAAGTAGTACTTATTTAAAACAACAAAATGCAAGTTTAAATCAATCTGTTAAACCAACAACAACTCGTCTTGAGCAGTTGGGTAAAGAGTTAGAAGGCCTTCAGCGTCAAGCCCAAACTCAAGGGCAAAAAATGAAAGAAGATGATATTAAAAAGCTTCAAACTCAATATCAGTCAAAATTAAATGAATTTAATTCAACTCAACAAGGCTTGCAATCTAAAGTTCAAACTAGTTTGCAAGGAATGAACTCAACTTTTGAGAGTCGTGTGAAGCAAGCAGCTGAACAATTACGAAAAGAAAATAATCTTGACTTCATTTTGAATAAAAATTCGACCGTTGCCTATGACGCTAAATATGATTTAACTGATAAAATGATACAAAAGGTTAATTCAATGAAATAAATTAATGAAAGTGCAACATTATCGTTTAGATGAACTAGCTCACCTAGTGAATGGTGAGTTAGTCGGTGCGGGTAGTCTTCAATTCATAAACCTAGCAAGTTTAGAAAATGCTGAACCTTCTCATATTACTTTCGTAAATGGCGAAAAGTATATCGATCAAGCAAAGGCTAGCCGTGCGGGTGCGTACATTGTTACAAGCTCTATTAAAGAACAGCTTACTGATAAACAAAATTTTATTATTGTTGATAATCCATATTTGGCTTTTGCCATCCTTACCCATGCTTTTGATAAAAAGATCACATCAATAGGTATTGAAAGTACTGCTCAAATTCATCCTTCTGCAATTATTTCTGAAAAAGCATATATTGGCCATTACGTTGTAATCGGTGAAAATTGTGTAGTAGGTGAGAACACGATTATTCAGTCTCATACTCGTCTGGATGATAATGTGGAAATTGGAAAGGATTGTTTTATCGATTCTCATGTCACCATTACTGGCGGTTCTAAATTACTTGATCGTGTTCGAGTTCATGCAAGTACTGTAATTGGTAGTGAAGGCTTTGGCTTTGCACCATATCAAGGTAAATGGCATCGTATTGCACAATTAGGTTCAGTTATTATTGGTAATGATGTCCGTATTGGATCAAATTGTAGTATTGATCGAGGGGCACTAGATAATACGATTTTGGAAGATGGGGTAATTATTGATAATCTTGTGCAAATCGCACATAACGTTCATATTGGTTCCAATACAGCTATTGCTGCTAAATGTGGAATTGCTGGAAGCACTAAAATTGGCAAAAACTGTATTCTTGCAGGAGCTTGCGGTGTGTCTGGTCACCTTTCAATCACTGATAATGTGACTTTAACTGGAATGTCAATGGTCACAAAAAATATTTCTGAAGCTGGTACCTATTCTTCAGGAATTGGATTATTTGAAAATAGTCATTGGAAAAAGACAATTGTACGCTTGCGACAATTAGCAGATGTGCCATTGACCCAAATCACTAAACGACTTGATCATATACAAGCTCAAATAGAGTCTCTTGAATCAACTTTTAATTTGCGTAAATAGAATATTATGACCGAGTCAACTACACCTAAATTTGCCATCCCTGAATTACCAATGCAGATTCAAACGATTCGTCAATATTTGCCGCATCGTTATCCTTTCTTATTGGTTGATCGTGTGACTGAAGTTACTGACAATAGTATTGTTGGTTATAAAAATGTTTCTATCAATGAAGAGTTCCTACAAGGACATTTTCCAGAATATCCAATTATGCCGGGTGTTCTAATTGTAGAAGCATTAGCTCAAGTTTCGGGCGTTCTAGGTTTTATTATGAACAATGAGACGCCAAAACCAGGTTCTTTATTCCTCTTTGCTGGTGCAGAAAAGGTAAGATTTAAAAAACAAGTAGTTGCTGGCGACCAACTTGTATTAAAATCTGAATTAGTAATGCAAAAACGCGGTATCTACAAATATAACTGTACGGCTACCGTTGACGGTATTGTAGCAACAACCGCTGAAATTATGATTTCACACCAAAAAACAGAGCAGGCATGAGCAATCACGATTTAATTCATTCTACGGCCATTATTGATCCATCTGCAGTGATTGCCCCGGATGTCCAGATAGGACCTTATTGTATTATTGGTCCAAATGTGACGATTGGCGCTGGTACTAAATTACATTCACATGTTGTAGTTGGTGGTTTTACCAAAATTGGTCAAAATAATGAGATTTTCCAGTTTGCAAGTGTTGGTGAAGTTTGCCAAGACTTGAAATATCAAGGTGAAGAAACTTGGTTAGAGATTGGAGATCATAATTTAATTCGTGAGCATTGCAGTTTACATAGAGGAACTGTACAAGATAATGCTTTAACTAAAATAGGTAGTCATAACTTATTGATGGTTAATACACATATTGCACATGACTGTATTGTTGGTGATCATAATATTTTCGCAAATAATGTTGGTGTTGCTGGACACGTCCATATTGGTGATCATGTCATTATTGGTGGTAATTCGGGAATTCATCAATTCTGTAAAATCGATTCTTACAGTATGGTTGGTGGAGCATCTTTAATTTTAAAAGATGTGCCAGCTTATGTTATGGCATCTGGTAATCCAGCACATGCGTTTGGTATTAATATAGAAGGTATGCGCCGAAAGGGTTGGTCTAAGGATACAATTCAAGGTCTTAGAGAAGCTTATAAATTGATTTTTAAATCAGGCCTGACTTCTGTTCAAGCTGTTGAGCAGATTAAAAATGATATTCTTCCGAATGTTCCAGAAGCTCAATTATTAATTGACTCTGTTGAGCAATCAGAACGTGGTATTGTGCGTTAAGCCGAGATATTCAAAAAAAGACACCGCAATCTGCGGTGTCTTTTTTTCTTAAAAACTTTTATTTGTTAAAAAATTTGGCTTCTTCAGATTTTGGATACTGACTTAAAATTTTAGCTTTATATTGGTTTGCTGATACAGTGTTTTTATCAACATCTTTGGCAATACTGTAGAGTTGATAAAGCGCGCGAGGAGCTTTACTAGAATTTGGGTATTGCGTAGCGACTACATTATAGTTCTTTTTAGCTTCATTATAATTTACCGGATCAGTTGCTAAATTAAACTCGGCTAACCAAAAATAGGCATTGCCTGTATAAACGCTATTAGGATGATTTTTGATAAAGTTTTGCATTGGAGCAATCGCTTTTTTCGCTCCACCTTGTTTGTAGGCATCTAAAGCGACAGTATAAGCTGCTTTTTCAAGTTCTACAGGGTTCGATTGATTTTGCGTAGCAGGCGATGAAGCTGGTTGTGTTACTTGCGTTTGTGAGGGGGAAGTAACTTGACTTGCAGCAGTTGTAGTAGTACTAGCTGCTTTATTGTCGGTAGGAGGAGCTACTGAGCTGCCGGTAGCTGTAGCATCACTATTTGCTGTATTGTCTGGTGCTGCACTTTCTGGATCTACTTTTTGATTTAGTAATTCCAAACGCTGGTCTAAATCAGTATAGCGATTAGATAAATCTTTTTTCAGTTGTTCAATATCATTTGATTGTTCTTCTAACTGTCCGCGTAAGGTGCGTATATCATTTTCTAATTGTTGGTTTTTTTGCATCAATTCCCAATTTAAATTACTAGGGACTGAAGCGTTATTCGATGAAGTGTTGGTTGAACTACCACCACTTTGACTTAAACCGCGCGATTCAATTGGAATATTGGCATAGAGAGAAGTAGTGCTCATTAAGGCAATAAATAATAAAGAATGCTTCATCAATCGCATGAGTATAGGTCCATAATTTTATGTAAAAGCTAACTTGAGAAGGGAATATGTAAACTATTCACATTAGCTATCTAAGGTTTTAATTGATCATTGCAATTAAAACAGCTAACAATATAAATGCAAGAATAGTTTACAATCTTCAAGCATATTTTATTCAAAATAAGTATCAAGAAAGAATATAAGATAAGAGATTCTAGGAATTTATATGTTTTTGACGATGAATTAATCAATTGAAACATAAACTTGCTTAAAATTGAGAAGAAGGCTTGCAACTCTTTTAAAAATCTCTATACTCTGTTTTGCAATGGTAGCCCCGCTGGTGGCTTCGCAATTGTACTCTGTGAACCCCGCCAGGACCGGAAGGTAGCAACGGTAGCAGATCTATGATGTGCCGAAGTTTTGCTAGTGGGGTTGCCACCATCTTCTAATCCGATCTCCGTTGGATTGCCTTCATAATTACATCTAAATCAAATCCTCTATATTGTAGAAACCTCATCTGTTTTGCTTTAAGTTTAGGATCTTTTTCTACTTCTTCACCAAACTTTTTCACTTTAAGTTGATAAGCCTGTTCCACCCAATCAATATTATGAATTTCATCTGCAATTAAATCATTTTCGATTTGTTTAGTTTTTAAAGCTTGTTTAATGCGTTTTGGCCCTTTACCTTTACGAATTTGGCTAGCTAATGTTAGTTCTGCAACGCGTTGGTCACTTTGATAATTTTGCTCAGATAACTCTTCAACAAGTTGCTTAACCTCTTCAGGGTTTTGTGCGTAACGATTCAATTTCTCGATCAGTTCTGCTTTCGAATAATCTCGACGAGTCAATAATGCAAAAGCATATGAGCGCAAACGTTGCCCTGTAAGCAAAGCGCGTTGTTGGGGCTGTTCTTCTGTTCTTTTGAACATATTTAATATTTCCTTGTAAAAAACGCCCCGAAGGGCGTTTTAAGACTTATAAGCGGTAATTAAGACTCTAATAAAAGATCTTCTTCTTCATCTTCCACTTGTACAGCACCATTAGTACCCGTAGTTAGCAGTTGTTCACGGATAATCTTTTCAATTTCTCCAGCCATTTGAGGGTTCTCTTCAAAGTGGCGGATAACATTGTTTTTACCTTGGCCAATTTTATTGCCTTGATATGAATACCAAGCGCCTGCTTTTTGCACGATATCTTGTTGTACAGCTAAATCTACAAGTTCGCCAAGCTGGTTTGTACCTTTACCATATAGGATTTGGAAAATAGCTTCTTTGAAAGGAGGAGCCATTTTATTTTTAACAACTTTAACTCGAGTTTCAGAGCCGATGATTTCATCACCTTCTTTGACTTGACCAATACGGCGGATATCTAAACGTACAGAAGCATAGAACTTCAATGCGTTACCACCAGTCGTAGTCTCAGGGCTACCAAACATTACACCAATTTTCATACGGATCTGGTTAATGAAAATAACCATACAGTTCGAGCGTTTAGCGTTACCCGTAATTTTACGTAATGCCTGACTCATTAAGCGAGCTTGTAAGCCCATGTGAGAGTCACCCATTTCGCCTTCAATTTCTGCTTTAGGAGTAAGAGCAGCCACTGAGTCGACAACGATTAAATCAATTGCACCAGAGCGAACTAGCATGTCTGCAATCTCAAGTGCTTGTTCACCGTTATCAGGTTGCGATACAAGTAGATTATCAATGTCCACACCCAGCTTACGTGCATATTGTGGATCTAATGCGTGTTCTGCATCGATAAATGCACAAGTACCACCAGCTTTTTGACATTGTGCAATCGCTTGGAGAGTCATTGTGGTTTTACCAGAAGATTCTGGACCATAAATCTCAACGATACGACCTTTCGGTAAACCGCCAATCCCCAATGCAATATCTAAAGTCAAAGAACCTGTAGATACAGCTTCAACTGCTTGAACAGTGTTATCACCGAGACGCATCACCGTATTTTTGCCAAATTGCTTCTCAATTTGACTTAGCGCGGCTTGTAATGCTTTGCTTTTATTCTCATCCATCTCAAAAACCTCAATACTCTAAGTTCATCACGTTTAACCCAAGTGGATGCATTGAATCTCAACTTGTTTCACAGGGCTAATAGTGACAGATTTTTTCTATAGCTTCTATGTGTTGTCTGTGTGTGTGCGACACAACTCGACGTTTTTATTCATCACCATACGACCAGTGTTGATCATTGTCCTGTTTAAACCGATTAATCTGTCTACGATCCTTTTTACTCGGTCTATGATCAGGTCGAGCAAGATTATGCAATTTTCGTTGGGATGCAATCAACTCCCGTCTAGCAATACTTACTTCTGTTTCTTCATAAAGTTGCTGGGCAACTGGTGCTGGACCACGTGTGTTCGAAAGCGCTTTTACGACAACGGTTTTTTTATCAAAACCTTGTTGAATAATAAGTTCCATTCCAACACGAATTTCTTTGGAAACTTTTACACGCTCATTATTGTGATGTACTTTACCTCCTTCGATTGCTGCTTTAGCAATTGAACGAGTTTTAAAAAAACGAGCAGCCCATAGCCATTTATCGATACGCATGGTCTCTACAGCATCGTTTTCAAGCGATTTTGACATCATTATCCTTTCTATCAATTTGATTCAATATAGACAGCAATTCTGTAAGTCGATCTAGTGCTTTATATTCTAAATCTTCATGCTTTCTTACATCCTTTAGACTTGAGGGCTGTAAGATAGTAAACAAGTGTTTGATACCAAATTTTTCAGCTGTTTTTAGTACAGGAGCTGTATCATCAATAAAAATGGTTGCTTCTGGGGCGAAAGGGTGTAATTTTTCGAGCTCTTGCCAAAAATGAATATCTTCTTTTGCATAACCAATTTGTTCACTCGATACGATTACGTCAAAGAAGTGTTCAATTGCAACATTATCGAGCTTTAACCGTAAGCTTGCACGATCGGCATTTGTAACTAACCAACAACTATATCCTTGCTTTTTCAGTTCCTGCAGAAGCTCAATACAACCAAACCGAGTTTGAATTTTTGTCTGAAATTCTTGCTGTAATTTGAGTACATCTACACCTACAGTTTTGGTCCAATAAGTTGATGAATACCAAACAAGCGTATGTTTATGTGATTGATAAAACTGATATAGTGTTTTTTGGCTTTGGTCGAGTGGAAGTTGATGTATCTCTGCATGTCGCTTGGGAAGACATTCATTCCAGATGAAATCATCAAAAGCGAGATCTAATAGCGTACCATCCATGTCAAACATTACGATTTTAGACATATCTAAATATCTCCAAAATCATTTAAAGCAAAATTTTTAAGACACATCTCCCATATATCCTTTTTAAAATCATTAATTAAAGAAACTTCGAGATATAAAATTAATTTAAAACTCCACCCATTAATTCTTTCAAAAGGTGTTTTGATTAATGTGATGGGTAGGGAGGATAAATGATTTGAAAATTATAGCGTGTAATTTTGAAAAACAAAAAACAATAATAAATGCTTTTTAATAGAAAACTTTTCCTGTATTTAAAGTAAAAATAGGGAGTCAAAGTTTTGCAATTAAGAAATCTTAAAAGCCATCTATATTTATGGTTAATTTTGCTTACATAGGATACGTATTGACATACATTTTATAAATTGAAGGATACTTGTTTAAAGTTATATTTAAAATTAACCCTAATAAGAATTTAGAGAAAGCAATGAAAATTGGATTTATTGGCGGAGCCAATGACGGTATTGTAATCAATGCTGCTGATGGCCTTGATACTTATAAGCTTGAATGGCATTACAAAGCAGAAAAGCACTGTGAATCACAGCCAACATTAGGTCTTAATGGGCCTGAGTATGATTACTACAACCTCTTAATACTAAGAAAAAATAAAGAGGCTAAACTCTTTTATGTACTCACTACCATGGGAAAAGATGATATCGCAAGTAAAATCCATGAGTATTGGGAGTGCTCTACATCTGTTGGCTATGATTTCGATGATTAAGAAAATTTTTATTAATAATTTAAAATTTTGACTTTAATCAAAAATTAAATGAAGAGCTCGTAATTTCATATAACACATGTGCTTTTAGGTGGTGATGGAGAGGAACCTTGGGATGATCAAAGTTTTTAACTTTGTGCATCCCAAGTCTTTCCATGACAGCTTGAGAGGGTGTATTTATGTTAGTAGTAAATGAAACGATCTTATCTAAATTCAGTACATTAAAACCATAGTCTAAAGCTGCTTTTGCTCCTTCAGTTGCATAACCTTGTTTCCAGAATTCTTTTGCAAGTCGCCACCCAATTTCCACACATGGAGAAAAATCAAATTGTTCAGGTTGGCTATGTAAACCAATAAACCCGATAAATTGATGGGTTTCTTTTAATTCTACTGCCCAGAAGCCCCAACCATTTTCATTAATGAGAGATGAAATTTTTTGGATTAAATTAAGGCTTTCTTGGGGTGTTAATAGAGTTGGGAAAAATTGCATAACATCTTGATCCAAGCCCATTGTTATAAAAGGCTCAACATCACTTTCTTTCCACTGTCTTAAAATTAAACGCTGAGTTTCGATCATGAGATGGCTCTATAATTAAAAATGATGGGTCAAAGTGGCTTTTGCACAATCTTCTGTAAAATGATCTTGGAATTGATGCTCACTACACCTTTTATTTTATTTAAGGTATTAATGACGAAATGAGAAAAAGAACTCAAATCTTTGGTCGCAACGTGTAAAACATAATTAGATTCGCCAGTAATAATATATGCATTAATGACTTCATCAAAATTTTTGATCTGACTTAAAAAGAAGTTGTGATCATTTTCTGTGAGTTGGGCAAGCTTTATTTCGACAATTGCCTCAATTTTTATACCTAGTTTTTCATAATTAACTTTCGCTTGATATTTTTCAATTACACCATTGCTTTCTAAAATTTTCACTCGCCGATGACAAGCTGAAGCCGAAAGGTTAACGAGATCGGCCAGTTCTTGGTTACTTAACCGAGCATTATCTTGTAAATGTTTTAAAATTTTAAGATCAATTGCATCTACATTCATTTTCGAATTTCATCCATGTTTTTTAATTTTAATTTGAATTTTATACGAAAATAGCAAATTTTAATCAAATATTATCGAATAAATCGAAAGAATTGGCGTGATAAAATTCAAATACAAAGGAAATGTTGAAAATAGGTGAAATAACAAATGATTACTCACGAACAATGCCTCTATTGGGATCAGGAAGATGAACTCAAAAAGTTTAAAGACGAATTTGCACTACCAGAAAATGTCATTTATTTAGATGGTAATTCTTTGGGTGCAAGACCAAAAAAAACATTAGAGGTTGCTCAGCATATTATTGCAAAAGAGTGGGGTGAGGACCTTATTAATAGTTGGAATAAAGCAGATTGGTGGGGACTACCGACTAGACTCGGAGATAAAGTCGCGCAGCTTATCGGTGCTGAAAAAGGTGAAGTGGTTATTTCAGACTCAACGACCCTAAATTTATTCAAAGTTTTATCAGCAGCGGTAAAAATTCAAGCTGAAAAATTTCCGGAACGTAAAATTATTGTTGCAGAAAAAGATGCCTTTCCAACCGATATTTATATTATTGAAGGCTTTATCGATTTGATTCATCAGGGTTATCAAGTTGAATTGATTGATGGCGCAGATGATTTATCTCGTGTTTTAGCAAAAGATGTTGCGGTAGTTGTTCTTTCTCATGTGAATTATCGGACTGGATATTTCTATGATATGGAGTCTATTAATCAACAAATTCACGCTAAAGATGCTTTGATTATTTGGGATTTATGTCACTCGGTTGGTGCAGTGCCTATGGATCTTAATCAGAGCAATAGTGATTTTGCGATTGGTTGTACTTACAAATACTTAAACGGCGGCCCAGGTTCTCCAGCGTTGTTATGGGTAAATCGAAAGCATCGTGATCAATTTTGGCAACCTCTCTCAGGCTGGTGGAGCCACAAGAAACCTTTTGATATGGCTCAGCACTATGAACCAGCTAACAGTATTCGCCGTTACTTGTGCGGAACTCAACCCATCATTTCTATGAGCCTAATTGAATGTGGTATCGATATTTTCTTACAAGCTGATATGCAACAAATACGCGAGAAATCACTCAAATTAACTGATTTGTTTATTCAACTTGTTCAACAAGAGTGTGCCCAGTTTGGTTTTGAGCTGATTACACCTTTAAATCATAAATATCGTGGCAGTCATGTCAGTTATAGGCATGAGTTCGGTTATGAAATTATTCAGGCGCTTATTGCGCGTGGGGTAATTGGGGATTATCGCGAGCCGGAAGTATTACGTTTTGGAATTACACCTTTATATCTAGGATTTGAAGATATTTGGAATGCCGTACAACAACTTAAGCAAATTATGCTGAATAGTGAATGGAAAAATGAACGTTATCTGGTGCGCAGTGAAGTGACCTGATCGTTAGAGATCAACATTAGAAAAATGGCTAGGAGGGCCTATGAGCAGTTTTGATGAAATACAAAATCGAGAAGCGGGTTTACATAAAAAATTATCCGCAAAACAGATGGGAATGATTGCAATTGGAGGAGCGATTGGTACAGGGCTGTTCATGGGAAGCAAGTTCGCAATTAGCTTTGCTGGCCCAGCCGTCATTGTGAGTTATGCCATTGGAGGCTTAATCGCATTTGCTATTATGGCTTGTTTGGCTGAGATGACGGTCCAGCACCCTACGTCAGGCTCATTTGGGGCATATGCTGAGCATTATGTAAGTCCGCTCGCTGGGTTTTTAGTCCGTTATTGTTATTGGGCGTGTATTGTATTAGCAGTCGGTACAGAAATTACAGCGGTGGCTGACTATATGAAATTATGGTTTCCACATGTAGGTTCTTGGGTCTGGATTGCGTTTTTTTCGCTAACCTTACTTGTGGTTAATGCATATAGTGTTAAAGCTTTTGGATTGGTTGAATATTGGTTTTCGACCATAAAAGTCTTTGCAATTATTGTATTTATTCTTTTAGCAATTGGTATTTTGACTCAAGGTCATGGAGGAACAGCTCAGGTTGTCTCTAATCTAACTGATCATGGGGGCTTTTCCCCTCATGGTTTTAGTGGAGTCTGGATTGGAGTAATCATTTCAATATTTAGTTATTTAAGTATTGAAATGATCGCTGTTGCAGCAGGTGAGGCTAAAGATCCAGAAAGAGCTGTTAAGAAAGCTTTTAAAAGTACGGCAATTCGCTTAATCCTATTTTATTTACTGTCTTTATTTCTTATTGTGGCACTTGTTCCATGGACAACTTTAATTGGAGCCGATGCGACCAGCCCTTTTGTGATGGTGATGAAAATTGTAGGGATTCCATATGCAGACAGTATTTTAAATTTTATTGTAATTGTCGCGGCCTTATCAGCCATGAATAGTATGTTGTATATCTCAACACGTATGCTATTTAGCTTGTCACGAGCAGGAGATGCGCCAAAACTATTTGGCCGTATTAGTCATAATGGCGTACCAATTAATGCGTTGTTATTGTCAGCTGTTGGTATTGGTATTGCGAGTATTGTTTATACGATTAACCCAGCTTCGGCTTTCCCGATCATGATTGCTTTATCTATGTTTGGTGCGTTGTTCACTTGGGGCAGTATTTTTGTTACCCATATGTTTTTTAGAAGGAATATGGCACGAAAAGGAGAACAGTTAAAATTTAAGGTTCCAGCGAGTCAGTTAATCTCCCTTTTAGGATTAATCGCAATTTTAAGTATTACGATCACAACGTGGTTTACCAATGAATTCAAGTCAACTTTACAATTTGGAGTTCCATTAGTTGTTGTGCTTACTGTTTTCTATTATTTAAAACGGTCATCAGCCAAGCTTGCTTTAAATGCTCATGAAGAATCGTTGAAGTGAGAGACCTATGAGACGCTATGACAATGCTAGAACTGTGGCCAATGAACATGAGATATTGGCAGAATTTCAAAGAAGCAGCTTGGTGGCCTATCAACAATGCACTCATATTGCAGATATCCAATATGGGACGCATCCAAGGTCAACCTTAGATTTTTTCCCATTAGAACAAGCCAAAAAGACTGTTATTTTTATTCATGGTGGATATTGGCAATGGTGTGATAAATCAGATTTTGCATTCATCGTACCGTATGTTCTAGCCAAGGGTGCACAGTGTATTCTTTTAGAATATGATCTGGCCCCACAAAGCAAAATTTCAGATATTGCTTCTCAAATTAATCAAGCTCTCGATTTTATTCGAGAGCAAGACTGGAAAACTAATGAGGTAGTTTTGGTTGGGCATTCGGCAGGGGCGCATCTGGCTGCTTTGTCATTAGGCCATCCACTCATATCTGAGATGGTTTTGTTAAGTGGAATTTATGATCTGGAGCCTATAAGAAGAACCCATTTAAATCATGCTCTCAATCTTTCAAGCGAAGATATCTTAAAATACAGCCCTATTCATCAGTCAAAACGAATTACTACTCCATGTTCAATTTTCTGTGGTGAACTCGAACTTGATGAGTTGAAATGGCAAAGCCAAAATTATTTTGAAATGAAGAAAAGGCAAGATCAGGATTTTGTTTCTTTCAAGCTTATTCCTAAAATTAACCATTATTCTATTTTAAATCATTACTTTAATAATATTTTAATTTAAGTGTTTGAAATAGAATGTAATTGAGTAAAGAAAAACAGATTAAACTTATTAGAAGATAAAATGTGAGATAAATCACAACTCAACCTAATTTTTATAAAAATTAAGTATCCTTATTGACCTGACTATAGAACTTAATTAGATTAAAAAGATAGTGCTTTCTCACTAAGCGGCAAAATGTTTAGCTGTTGTTTAGTTGAGTTTCAAGTCCGTAGCTTCCCAAGATGCGGACTTTTTTATTTGATTTTTAAAAACAATAAGATAAATCGAATTTTGTTCTTGGATATGACGGTAATATCTATTTAATGATTAATATGAGTTAATCACATAGCCCTCTGCCAAATAAGAAACAAACTAGTATTTGCTTTTCATTATTTAACTGGAATTATCATTTAATTAATAGATTATATAAAATATATTTTACCAAACTAACAAAGTGTGAGATTACACTCGGAACTTCATGAATTTGTCATATAGGTTAGATAAATTAAAAACAGAAAAATAAAAGAGAGAAGGCTATAGCACATAATTTAATAATATATAGCATCTGTAAATAAATGGTTTAGTCGGCTCTTATGAGTTGGCTTTTTTATTTTTAAAGGAGTGTTAATGAAAGTACAGTATTTTGAAGGAGGCATGTATAAACATATGTGTCCTGCTTGCGGATATCTTCATTATATTCCTGTACATTATCCTTTCTCTAACGGCAACCAATGGTTTTTTAATGGTAACTTGGAAAAACCGACATTTGATCCCATCATAAGTATAAATGAATATTGTAATTACTTTATTAAAGATGGCTTTATCGAATATAGCGTTAATTGTAGGCATCATTTAGCTGGTTGTAAGGTTGAGCTGCCAGAACTAAAATTAAAAAGCTATACAATATAATTGATATTAGTATTTATTAATTATAACCATTTAAAAAACAGTATATTCATTAATTATCACATATTTTTGCAATATATCTTTACATATTTGATACTGAACACCTATAGTTTAAAAAATTGTAAATCTCTTTTAGTTGAAGGCTATATTGTAATTTGCAAGAATTTTCATAACTCACTGTTTTATATTTTTATTTATGGATATCTGGAAATTTTTAAAAAGCTTTAATACAACTGGAACATATCTCATTATTTCTACATTTATATTATTTTTAATGATTATATATTTTTACATTATACATCCCACCTAAACTAAATTATAAATAAAGTAAGATAATTATTTATTCTAAAATGTTTGATGTATTGGTTTATTTGAATTGGTTCTCAATTTTAAATGAAAAAAGATAATAGCATTGTATAGGTCCAAGTTTTATGAAAACATGATGTGGTTATAATATATGGAGAATATAATAAAAATTCCTTTCTAAAGATGTTAATCCCTAAATATAAAGACTGTACTGATCATAACAATGATGTCTAAAGTAAAAAATATGGAGATTTTCTATGAAGTTTTGCCAAGTTTCGACTTTTCTTTTAGCAATAGCGCTGAGCCATTTAACCTATGCTGCACCAGCTACAACAAATTCTGTACTAAGCTCGTCTGAAGCAAAAGGAATTATTAAAAATCAATATATTATTATTCTTAATAAGGATGTGGGTTCTTCTAACGAGTTTGCACAAGGTATTGCTAAACAACATGGTGGGAAGGTATTACAGACCTATGATGCTGTACTTAAAGGATTTGCAATTTATTTACCCGATGTTGCCGGTCCTGCTTTTGTTGAAGCAATGAAAAAAAATCCGAAAGTCGTTTCTGTTGAAAATGACACAGTCATGAAAATTGATGCGACTACGCAAAGTAACCCAGATTGGGGACTAGATCGTATTGACCAAAGAAACTTACCTCTAGATTCAGCCTATTCGTACTTACAAACAGGTTCAGGCACAACCGCTTATATTGTTGATACAGGAATATTGTCTACACATCAACAGTTCTCTGGACGGGTATTAAGTGGCTATACCGCGATATCTGATGGAAATGGTACAAGTGACTGTCATGGTCATGGTACACATGTGGCAGGAACAGTTGGTGGTAGTACCTATGGGGTTGCTAAGAACGTAAGTTTAGTACCAATACGAATTTTAGGATGTGATGGATCTGGTGCTTCGAGTAATGTGATTGCGGGGCTAGATTGGATATTGAAAAATGGTAAAAAGCCAGCTGTAGTGAATATGTCTTTAGGTGGTGAAGCAAACACATCTTTAGATAGTGCAGTAGAAAACTTATTTAATAATGGTTATGTAATGGTTGTGGCTGCAGGAAACTCGAATACAGATGCATGTAGTTCTTCTCCTGCCAGAGTAAGTAAGGCAATTACTGTTGCTGCTACAGATAGTACAGATACTCGAGCGAGTTATTCGAATTATGGAAGTTGTGTTGATATTTTTGCGCCCGGAAGCCAGATAAACTCTTCTTGGATTGGGAGTAATACAGCAACCAAAGTTTTAAATGGAACTTCAATGGCTACTCCACATGTGGCTGGTGTGGTGGCTGAAATGTTGCAAAGTACGCCCACTGCAACACCTCAGACAATCTCGACCAATCTTTTAAATCAAGCAAGTAGTAATGTTGTAAAAAATCCTTCTGGTAGCCCAAATCGGTTGCTATATAAATCTCCTCAGTAAAAGCAGTTATTTAAATTAGAAAAGGTCCCGAAGGACCTTTTTTAGATTTTTGCATGAGTACCGTATTTATCAATCATGATTGAGCTGGCTTCATTTAGACCGCGAACCGTTACCTTAGCACCGTTCTTTTGAAATTTATTCACAACTGAATCTAACATGGCAACTGAAGTCACATCCCAAATATGTGAGTGGGTAAGATCAATAATGATTTCTTTAACATCTTCTTTAAAGTTAAAAATTTGCATAAATTTTTCAGATGAACTAAAAAATATTTGACCTCTTAATTCGTATAGACGAGCTTGATCTTCGAATGAAGTTTCAATACGAATATCGTTTTCTAGTTTATTTGCTAAGAAAAGTGCTGAAAGCAATACGCCAGTTAATACACCTAGCGCTAAGTTATGGGTAGCAACTACTACAATAACGGTTGCGATCATAACGGCATTACTACTTTTAGGATTATTTTTAAATTGAGTCAGAGAGCTCCACTCAAAAGTACTAATCGACACCATAATCATGACAGCAACCAGAGCAGCCATAGGGATTACTTTTAACCAATCACTTAAAAACACAACTAGAATAAGTAAGAATATTCCCGCGCAGAAAGTAGATAAACGTGTACGGCCACCAGATTTTACATTAATCATTGATTGACCAATCATGGCACAACCCGCCATACCTCCCATAAAACCTGAAGCGATATTTGCAATGCCTTGACCTTTACATTCTTGAAACTTATCACTAGATGTATCTGTCATTTCATCAACGATTGTTGCCGTCATCATTGATTCAAGTAAGCCAACCGCGGCAAGGGCTAAAGAATATGGAAGAATAATAAGGAGGGTTTCTAAATTTAAAGGAATATTCGGAATTAGAAATATAGGTAACGTATCCGGTAATGATCCCATATCACCAACCGTTCGAACGTCAAATCCTAAAAAAATAGCGAGTAATGTGACTACTACAATACAAATAAGGGGCGAGGGAAAGAACTTTCCAATTTTTGGAATATAGGGGAAAAGGTAAATAATTCCTAAACCAATTGCTACTAGTAAGTAAACATGCCATGTCACATTTACCAATTCTGGTAATTGAGCCATAAAGATGAGTATGGCGAGGGCATTAACGAATCCAATAACCACCGATTTAGAAACAAAACGCATGAGTTTAGCGAGTTTGAAATATCCTGCCAAAATCTGTATAACGCCAGTTAATACTGTTGCTGCAAATAAGTATTGAAGACCATGATCCTTTACAAGCGTTGTCATAACCAAAGCCATTGCGCCTGTAGCCGCCGAAATCATAGCCGGACGACCGCCTACGAAAGAAATAATAACGGCAATACTAAAGGATGCATATAAACCGACTTTGGGGTCTACACCCGCAATAATTGAAAATGCAATTGCTTCTGGAATTAAAGCAAGACCCACAACAAGACCGGAAAGAATATCTGCGCGGACATTAGAGAACCATTGTTCTCGGACATTGGATAACATGAGAAATAGCCTAAGTTCTAAATTTTGAAAAGGCTAGTGATGTGATATACCAACACAAGCGACTACACCACATCACTAAACAGTGATGAGTTATTTACAATAGATAAGGGTAAATAAACTTAAGGTGGCGTAAGTGTCATAGGTATAGAGAGTTTGAGGCATTTAAAAGTGCCCGAAGAATAGCATAAGTTTTTAAGGCTGACTAATCTAAGTCGACTAAACCGATTTAATCATAATTTTTCATTTCAGCTTTTGGCATTGAGGCAAATTCATTCGCAGGCATATCTAAGAAAAAATCTTTGGCTTCAGAATGAGTGCAGTTGAGCCAATCATTTCTAAGATCGTCTGGTATTACAATAACTGAGCGTTTTTCATCATCCGGTTTATGAAATTGTTTCATAAAAGGGTGATGATCAGCATTAATTGTTAATAGCGACATTGACCTAACTTTCTGTTCATCTATAAGTGTTTCTTCATAGATTGCAGCAAGGGTAAAAGGTTGCCCATCTTGACGGAAAATACCATACCAATGTGCTTTCCCATTGATATATTTAGGTTCATAAATAGCTTCAACAGGAATAAGCGCAAACTGGTCATTTAACCAAGCATGTTTAAAAGAGCGCTTTTGTTCTACTGTCTCTGTTCTGGCATTATAAGTTGCATATTTGAATGCGATTTCTTTGGCATAAGGAGGAAGCATTCCAAATTTAGCTTTTCTCCACTCAAGCTCATTTTCATTCGATAAAATGAGTGGACAATTATCACTTGGGAAAATATCCATCTTATATTCAAAAGTGGGTTCAAATAACTCTAATTGATTGGCATGTATTTTCTTAATAGGTTTAAAGTTTGCACACATAAGACACCTTCGTTGTAAAAATAGCTCTCAATTACAGCTTCTAACTTTTAGTCTTTAGTGATGTATATTTTTATAATTAGAATTGTCTCTTTGAGTATTAATTTTTAACTATCAATTACTTCGTTAATAAATATTTATTTAACTCATGGCCATTTCAAAAAAGTTTCAGATATAAAATTAATAGAATAGATAAATCGTATAGTTAAGTTGCTCATCTTAAAGAGAGTTTATTCAGTTTTAATAGCTACTTTTATGCAACAGAGCCTTTCAGAAATTTAGATTTTAATAGATTCGTTATTCATCATAATACAAATCATATAGAGAACTCGTACAAACCAGTTGCTAAAGGTTTAAAAATTCTCGGAAAATTTTGACAATTTATAAGGTGGACACATGAATAAACATTTATTGGCTAAAATTGCTTTATTAGGCGCTGCTCAGCTAGTTACACTCTCAGCATTTGCTGATGTTCCTCTAACTCCATCTCAATTTGCTAAAGCGAAATCAGAGAACTTTGACAAGAAAGTTATTCTATCTAATTTAAATAAGCCACATGCTTTGTTGTGGGGACCTGATAATCAAATTTGGTTAACAGAGCGCGCAACAGGTAAGATTTTAAGAGTGAATCCAGAGTCGGGTAGTGTAAAAACAGTTTTTCAGGTGCCTGAGATTGTAAATGATGCTGATGGACAAAATGGTTTGTTAGGCTTTGCCTTCCATCCTGACTTTAAAAATAATCCTTATATCTACATTTCAGGTACATTTAAAAATTCGAAATCTACAGATAAAGAATTGCCTAATCAAACTATTATTCGTCGTTATACCTATAATAAATCAACAGATACGCTCGAGAAGCCAGTAGATTTATTGGCAGGATTACCATCATCGAAAGACCATCAGTCTGGTCGTCTTGTCATTGGTCCAGATCAAAAGATTTATTATACGATTGGTGACCAAGGGCGTAACCAGCTTGCTTATTTGTTCTTGCCAAATCAAGCACAACATACGCCAACTCAACAAGAACTGAATGGCAAAGACTATCACACCTATATGGGTAAAGTACTACGCTTAAATCTTGATGGAAGTATTCCAAAGGATAATCCAAGTTTTAACGGGGTGGTTAGCCATATTTATACACTTGGACATCGTAATCCGCAGGGCTTAGCATTCACTCCAAATGGTAAATTGTTGCAGTCTGAACAAGGCCCAAACTCTGACGATGAAATTAACCTCATTGTCAAAGGTGGCAATTATGGTTGGCCGAATGTAGCAGGTTATAAAGATGATAGTGGCTATGCTTATGCAAACTATTCAGCAGCAGCCAATAAGTCAATTAAGGATTTAGCTCAGAATGGAGTAAAAGTAGCCGCAGGGGTTCCTGTGACGAAAGAATCTGAATGGACTGGTAAAAACTTTGTCCCACCATTAAAAACTTTATATACCGTTCAAGATACCTACAACTATAACGATCCAACTTGTGGAGAGATGTCCTACATTTGCTGGCCAACAGTTGCGCCGTCATCTGCCTATGTCTATAAGGGCGGTAAAAAAGCAATTACTGGTTGGGAAAATACATTATTGGTTCCATCTTTAAAACGCGGTGTTATTTTCCGTATTAAGTTAGATCCAACTTATAGCACTACTTATGATGACGCTGTGCCAATGTTTAAAAGCAACAACCGTTATCGTGATGTGATTGCAAGTCCAGATGGGAACGTTTTATATGTATTAACTGACACTGCCGGAAATGTTCAAAAAGATGATGGCTCAGTAACAAATACATTAGAAAATCCAGGATCTCTCATTAAGTTTACATATAAGGCTAAGTAATACAGGCCATTAAAAAACCGATCTATTAAAGATCGGTTTTTTAGCTTTAGAAAACTATTCAGTTACGACTAATACCGGTAAATGAATTTCTCCTAAAAGGGCTTGAGTCACACTTCCTAAGAAGAACTTTTTAAACCCTTTTCGCCCATGTGAGCCAATCACTAATAAATCTGCTTTTAGCTCATTAGCTGCTTTAATAATTTCTGTGTGGATTGTTTGACCCTCAACAATTTTTGTTTCAACAGAAATTCCATGTTGGCTAAATTGTTCTTTAGCTTGGTCTAAAATGCTCTGAATCGATGCTCTAGCTTTATTAAAATAATCCTGTGCTAATTCTGTACTATCAATGAATTCTACAGAAATGAAAGGATCTATAGTAAGCGCATATACTAGAGTCACTTTACTGCCAAAGGCTTTAGCAATTGCTGTTGCATGATTGACGGCAATAAGTGAAGTAGGAGAACCATCGACTGGAACCAAGATATGGTGATAACTCATATATTGCTCCTTATTGTCTTGTGACAATGTATGGTGCGGGAACACCGAAATTATTATCTTTATGCTTATATTATGAACAGTTTTTTAAAAATTATTGTTTATTTTTAGTATGAATAAAAACTAAAAGGTTTATTAAACATCTTATTTTCAAAGATTGTAATGACTTTCTAAGTAAGGCTGATTTTGTTTAAGTATGGAAATAACCTGAGTAGCATCTATAGCAGATTCAAACAAGAACCCTTGGCCTATGCTGTAACCAAATTGTCGAAGTAGTTCTTCTTGTTCAGGAGTTTCAATTCCTTCAGCGATAAGCCCGAGTGATAAATTTGGAGCGAGTAAACCAATTGCTTGGACAATCGCATAAATTGATGGGTCATGTTGCATCTTTTGGATAAAGCTGCAATCTACTTTTAAACTGTCAATCGGGTAATCGCGAATATGGGTTAGCGATGAAAAACCAGTCCCAAAGTCGTCAAGTGCAATACGTACCCCATGCTGTTTTAATTTATTAAGTGCACGAATCACATATTCCGAACCTCGGTCGCCTAGCATGTGCTCAGTGACTTCCACTTCAATATATTGCGTCGGTATTTGAAATTGATTAATCTTTTTCAAAAGTCTCTCAGCATAATTATCTCTTAAGAACTCAACTGGTGCAGCATTTAGTGAAACAGGGAGTGGGGTAATACCAAGATTTATCCATTTAGCGATGTCACGTAAAACTTGGTGTTGCATCGTTTCACCGATCTTACTCGCTAAATTATAATCTTTAAAAGCTTCTGCAATTTGTGCAGGGTAGCCTCTTTGAGCTGAGGTTGTATGCCATCTTAATAAAGCTTCAAACCCCACTACACGATGGGTTCTTAAATCTACTTTAGGTTGATAATAAGGTTGGATGGTATGATGGCGAATCAGCTGACGAGCTAAATTAAGCTGAGAAGCGACTGTTTCGGTCATTTGCATCATGCATGGATCATACATGCGAATACCACCACGACCACGCGCTTTTAGATCATGCAATGCCATATCGGCACAACTGAGCAAACCTGACTGGTCTACGGCATCTTGCGGGTAAATTGCGCAGCCAATGCTCATCCCACCATTTAAGACATTTCCTAAATAGGTAATCGGCTGATTTAACTGTTGAAGTAAAATGGTTGCTAACTCTCGGACATCATTTTCAGAATTAAGGTTATTAATAATAACCGCAAATTCGTCTCCGCCTAGTCGCGCGACAACGCACTTTTCATCATCTACACAATGACTAAAGCGTTTGGAGAGAACTTTTAATAGATGATCGCCTGCGCTATGCCCTAAAGTATCGTTAATATGTTTAAAGTGGTCGAGGTCAATTAAAAGTAACCCTACACTTGTTTGAGTGTCTTTTGAATATGAGAGAGTGCGCTTAAGTTGAAATTTAAATGAACGCCGATTATATAATCCTGTCAGTTCATCTCTCTCACTCATATTCCTAAGCTGGTTTTCTGCCAAATGTTGTTGAGTAACATTACGTGAGACACAAAGGATTTGTCCAATTTCACCATTTTCCCGATGAATCGGGGTAAGCATATTATCCCAATACTCAGGATCCTGATCTGGCAAACAGCTCATTCCTGCAAATCTAGCAACTTTACCTTGAAGAGCTTTTTTCAAAGCGACTCGACCGCGTTTACGAATGTGCGGTGGTAATAGTTCGAGCCATTTCATTCCAAATTCTGTTTCATCAACAGGTACACCTAAAGCGAGGCACCCTGATTTGTTCATGTGAGAAAGTGTGCCGTCTACATTTAAAACTTTAATGCAATCTACACTGATATCTAACATCTGATTTTGTATCTCAATGTTCTTTTGCAAGTTTTGTTGTTCTTGAATATCATGATCTATATCTAAAAAGCTAACATACCATTCGCTAGTTTGTGAGGAGCTGCGATACTTAGATGCTTGAATCGATAGTTTGCACCATCTATATTGATTTCCAGCTCGTAAAAGTCGACATTTTAATTCGATTCTTTTTTGCAGGCGAATTGCTTCGAGCCATCTGTTTTTGACTTCATCTAAATCGGTAGGATAAATAAAATCTAGCCATTGCGCTGGCAATGGAGAAAAAGTATCCAACCAATATTCTGTACACTCTATATTGCAATATAATATCAAGCCATTTTCATCACTCACCCAAGTTGGGAGTGGAATTTGCTCAACAATAAAATGCTTTTGGGTGTTGTTCGACATTGAAGTCATAACATGCCTAGAAAGATTGTGTTGATTAATCTATTTATTAGCCATTATTGTAATCTTTCTGTAGTAAGCAAAACAGCAAATAATAAATTTTATGTGTATTTTTTTTGAACTAAAATTGAGTTATTAAAACTAATATATACTAAAGATTTAATTTATGTTTTTGTTATTTATTAATTTTTATTTATCTTTCTTTAAAAAAATATTTATGCTTATTTTTGTAAAAAACTTATTAAAACAGCAGCTTATAATTATGCATATATATTTGTCATATTAAAAATAAAACTAAGAAAGTAGAAGGAGTAAAGATAAAAAATAAAGAATTTGATAAATCAAATTTTATTCATAATATAAACAAAGAAGCTCTCAAAAGAGGTTAATTAAATACAATAATCGCTATTAAGTTTACAAAAGTAATATAAAATAATAGCTTGTATTATCGTAAAATTCTTTTTGTCAAAAAGGATATATATTTCCTTTTTGTGCATTTTATAGCCTACATTTTCCCCAAGATGTAGGTTTTTTTTATGCATAATTTTTATAGATTTTAATTATAAAAATAAAAAAAGCCAAAATGGCTTTTTATACAGTTTCTGGCTTGTTCAACTGTTGTTGTATGTACAGATTCATATAGTACTGTTCGATATAATCATCAGCATAGTTGTTTGCTAAGGTTTTTGTTGCCACTTGCTCATGTTTTAAATAGCAGTTTGATTCAAGGTCTTTTTCAAGTACCCACCAGCTACGGTTAATACGACGTACCTGAAATTTGTCACTTTTGTATTTTCTTTTAGCCATTTTCCGAAATTTGCTATTCAGTTATTGAAAGAGAATTTCTACTGGAGTTAAGAGCTCAAGTCAACAGATGGAAGGTTAATTGATTATTTTATGTGGGATGCCATTTCTCTTAATATCAAAGTAGAGACATTAAAATAGTTAAGCTCTCGTAATGAGAGCTTTAACTATTGGGTATAAATAGATTCTTATTTCATCTTAGCGAGAAAGGTTCTTTAAAAGTAATTTTAAACTTTCCATCATTTTTTCTAGCTGTAAGGGAGTAATACCTTCAAAAGACTGCTCAAGTACTACACTTGTTAGATCATTGATCTTGTTGATCATTTCAGTCCCTTTTTCTGTAAGTACTACACGAGTAATACGACCATCAGTTTGGCAAGAGTAAGTTTCAACCAAACCTTCATCTTTTAAACGATAAACAATTTTTGTGGTAGTCGACATTTTTGAAATAATCATATCTGAAAGTTCAGAAACACTCGCATGGGGCTTGCTGCTTAAAGCCAACATGATGCGTCGACGTGAGTTATCTAAACCATATTTTTTTAAAGCATTATCAATGTTTTGTACATATTGAGCATGTACTTGAGTAATCCAATAATATGGAAAATCTTCAAGAGTAAAAGATTCTGTTGTAGGTAAAAAACGCGCATACTTCTTTGTCATTGACTTTTCCCCATACCTTGGTGGATCGCATTCCTGGTGAACTATCTTTAATAGTTGAAAAATATAGTTTCATCAAGCAAGTTATAGCAGGACTTTACTTGATGAGCAAAAGTTATATAGCTTCATTTAACAATGACATGGTTTAATTGTCCTTAACTTTATAAAGCGTTCCTATAACTTTGCGAACTTTAAATACTCTTCAGCTATAATCAAAGATTATTAAAGGTAAAAACTGCTTAACAGGGCTGTACCTAAAACTCTTTAAGTGGATATGTAAGATTGCATCTAAGCTTGCTTGATCGTTAATTGAACGATATTGCTTGCAAGGGCATCGTAGAAAAAAAATTATGATTTGAACGTGGCATTGAACGAGAAAGTTTTTGTCTCTAAAGTCATAACTATGAAAAATTAATATATTTAAATAAAAAATATTTATATATATCATGACATTGTATTGTTTTGGTGTTGCCGAAATTTACCATACATTTAACATGAAACATCTATTATTTAGTAAAATAAAATTAGATTTCTATATTAAATAACTGATTTTTATTAATAAATTTCAAACATTATTTTAAATACTAAGCTTTTGAAATAGAGGTATTTTTGTCTATAAATTATAATTTCAATAAATTTTATCCATTAAATCTCAAAAGAGCCAACTCTAACCGTAATGCTCGCAGAAGAAGTGCCAACACAGATTATGGCAAGAGCTATTCAGATTAAATGATTTAAGTCTCAGAGAAAGAAAATTAAATATTAAATAGTTTTCAGTTTAAATTTTTATGAGATCAGGCACATATAATTTATAAAAAAAGGGAGAATTTATATTCTCCCTTTTTAATTATGCAGTGGTCACAGCTTTTTCTTCTATTTTTTTCTTAACAATCGCATAGCTTATCCCTGTAACAATACTACCAGCAGCAATTGCACCAAGATATAACCAAGCATGATTAATCGCATTGGGAATTAAAAGAACAAATACACCGCCGTGAGGAGTAACCAACTCACAATGGAATAAGGCAACGAGTGCTCCAGTCACAGCTCCACCTAAAATACATGTTGGGATTACACGCATTGGGTCTTTTGCTGCAAACGGAATAGCGCCTTCAGAAATAAAACATAAACCTAATACGAAAGCTGCTTTTCCGGCATCTTTCTCTCCCGTGCTAAATTTATTCCTTGCAATGAAAGTCGCAATAGCCATACCAATAGCAGGGACCATGCCGCCTGCCATCGTGGCTGCCATAGGCATATAAGTATTTGTTGTCAGCAACCCAACAGTAAAAGCATAGGCCGCTTTATTGATTGGTCCACCTAAATCAATACACATCATGCTTGCTAATATAATTCCCATTAACACAGCATTTGTTGTACCCATGTTATTTAAGAAATCTTTCATTAGCTCAAAAATATGTGCTACGGGCTGTCCCACCACGTAAAACATAATCAGACCAACAAATAATGTGCCTAATAACGGAATAATTAGAATAGGTTTAAGTGCCTCTAAACTTGTAGGGAGTTTAAGTTTTTTAGCAATAAATAGTGCGATATAACCCGCAAGAAAACCTGAAACAATACCGCCTAAAAAACCTGCTTGTAACTGAGAAGCAAGTAAGCCGCCAATTAAACCAGGTGCGAGGCCAGGACGATCAGCAATCGAGTAGGCGATATAACCAGATAACATTGGAACCATAAGCATAAATGCAGCGGCACCAATTTGTTTTAATATAGCTGGTAAGCTGCCTGCTTGTTCAGCTGCATTAAGGCCAAAGCATAAAGACAGAGCAATTAAAAGACCTCCCGCCACCACCATAGGTAACATATAAGAAACACCTGTTAAGAGATGTTTATATACGCCAACTTTTTCGGTTTTATCTTTGTTTTCTGCAGATGTTTGTTGCTTACCTTGTTCTAAAACTTGAGCATTGCTGATTGCTTCAGCAAGTGCTTTATCTGTTTGCTTTAGAGCAAAACCTGTACTACATCGATAAACACGTTTACCTACAAAACGGTCTGTATTAACTTCAATGTCAGTCGCAAGAATGACGATGTCCGCATCAGCAATAGCTTGAGGTGATAAGATATTTTTTGCGCCAACGGAACCTTGAGTTTCTACTTCAATCTCATAACC
Organism: Acinetobacter sp. LMB-5; assembly: GCF_001541635.1. NCBI lineage: Bacteria > Pseudomonadati > Pseudomonadota > Gammaproteobacteria > Moraxellales > Moraxellaceae > Acinetobacter > Acinetobacter sp. LMB-5. Next base: position 133,903 of record NZ_LRDR01000010.1, read on the forward strand.
GAGCTTTTCTGCGCCTTGCTGTAAAGCTTCGGCTGCCATAAAAGTATGCGCGACACCCGTAGGACACGCAGTGATCGCAACAAATTTTTTAGCTGTAGTTGCTGATAAGCTATTATCATTTTGCCAGTCTTGAGCAGATTTAAAATGATCTAAAGCAGTTTGAAGAGCTGAATCAGTATCACTTTTGATCTCTTCAATGTTAATGAAAGATAAAGGGTGTGTACCAAAAATATTAAGATTTTTCGGGCGTTGTCCAACAACGATAACTTGGTCAAAGCTTTCATTCACCTCGAATTCATCAAGCGAAACAATGCTGTTTTGATAACCCTGTTGAGACGCGACTTGTGCAAGCTTCCGAGCTAAAATCAAAGCATTGACTTGCTGTTGCGGACTATTAATAACAAATAATAAACGTTTAGCAGTTGGCATCAGATTCACTCAATGAATTGATTGTAGTTTGGGCTTTTAATTGGTTTAGCTTTTCAGCATTAGGAATACGAAAGCCTATTTGTGTTACAGCGTGGCTTGCAATTGCGGTAGCAGTCTTTAATGTTTCTTCGGCAGAGAAGCCACTTAATAAGCCATGAATCATCCCTGCTAAAAGAGAGTCACCCGCACCAACTGTACTTTTAACTATCACTTTGGGGGCTTTTGCATGAAGCGGGTGAGTGTCGTGTAGCCAGTTTACACCGTCTTCACCCATCGAAATAACGACATGTTCAATTTTAGCTAAGTTTGCAAAAAGTTTTTTTTGTTCAGCATAGGTTGTAGCAGGAAGTTGATAACTTTCTACTAACTCATCTGTATTTGGCTTAATCATCCATGGTTGGCATTCAATTGCAGCAACCAACGCTTTACCACTTGTATCAAGTGCAACATTTTTACCTTGCTCTTGAATAAGTTTAATAAGTTGTTGTAACTCATCAACACTAAAACCTTGTGGTAGGCTTCCAGCAATAGCAACCACATCTACCTGAGGCAAAATCATCTCGATTTTTTGAAAGAGGTTTTTCTTATCTTGTTCAGATATGAAAAAACCTTTTCCATTCAAATCAGTCATACGTCCCGAATGTTCAGCAATTTTTATATTTTGGCGAGTTTCACCTTCAATATAAATAAATTCAGGTTGAAATTGAGCTTCTTTAAAATGATCATCGAAAATCTGTCTGTTTGTTGTTCCTAGAAAACCAGAAACAACAACCTCATGCCCCAAATCTTTTAAAACTTGTGCAATATTTAAACCTTTGCCTGCCGCATGTATTTCTACAGATTCTTGGCGGTTTACTTGACCTATCTGTAACTCTTTGAGTTGTATAGTCACATCAATTGCAGGATTTAAAGTAATTGTTAAAACTTTAGCCATTACCATTCCTAATCTTTACATTTCTTGTTCGGATAACTGACGTACAGCAGTAGCGCTATCACATTCAAGTGCACGCTTTGCAAGCACTTGAGCTTGACTGTAGTTAAGTGTACGAATTTGGGCTTTAACCAAAGGAATACTATTTGGTGACATACTAAGCTCATCTACCCCTAAGCCCATTAGAATGGGCACAGCTTTTGGATCGGCTGCGAGTTCACCGCATATACCAACCCATTTGCCATACTTATGCGCAGCTTTTACAGTTTGATCAATCAATTGCAAAATACTTGGGTGTAGTCCATCAGCTTCAGCTGAAAGGATAGGGTGTCCACGGTCAATGGCTAATGTATATTGAGTTAAATCATTTGTTCCGATACTGAAAAAGTCCACTTCTTTCGCGAGAATAGGTGCAAGTAAAGCAGCAGAAGGAACTTCTATCATAATACCAACTTGTAAGTTAGCGCATGGATGTTCAGCTTTAACCTCATCAAGAATAGCTTTTGCAGCACGCCATTCTTCCACACGGCCAATCATTGGAAACATGATTCTTAGAGGGCGGTCATCTGCAGCTTTAAGCAAAGCAATAAGTTGTTGACGCAACAGCTCTGGCTGTCTTAGCGTTAAACGGATACCTCTTAGACCTAAAAATGGATTTTCTTCTTCAGCAATTGGAAGGTAAGGGAGTGGTTTGTCACCACCTACATCTAGCGTACGTACTACGAGTGGTCGGCCCGCTAGAGCATCTAAAACAATACGATAATCTGCTTCTTGGGTAGCTTCGCTCGGAGCGCTACTATGCGCCATAAAAACAAGCTCAGTCCTGAGTAGGCCAATGGCTTCAGCACCATATTCAACCGCATGCGCTGTTGATTGAACTTTTCCTAAATTGGCAGCAATTTCGATTTGATGTTGATCTAGAGTAATCGCAGGTTCTTGGCTGTGACGTTCAGCTTCTTCACGAATTTTTTTCTGAAGCTCTCGTTCTTGTTTTGCTTGTTCGATTTGTTGAGCATTGGGATTTAAGATAAAAGCTCCAGTATCTCCATTAATTAAAAGAGAACTTTTATGCTCAATATCTAGTACTTGATCACCAGCCCCAACAATTGCAGGGATACCTAAAGCACGAGCAACAATAGCACTATGAGCGCTTGCACCACCTACAGCTGTCAAAATACCTGCTACACGATCTTTATTAAGTCGGGCTACATCACTTGGTCCTACGTCATACATGATTAGTATATAAGGCTCTTTAGGTTCTTCGATGATAACCTCACCGCAAAGTTGAGCCAAAACGCGATCACCAATATCACGTAAATCTGTAGCACGTTCAGCCAGTAATCGATCTGGTAAAGCTGCTTGCTCTTTGGCTGCTGCTTCAATATGTTCATGCCACGCAGCAGGGGCAGAAAGATTTAAGTTAATTTTTTGATAAACACCATTAATAAGATCTGGGTCGTCAAGCATTTCCAAATGTGCTTGGAAGATTTGCTTAATCTCAGCCACTTCAGATTTTGCAATAACTTGGTGAATATTGTTTTTAACAGCGTGAAGAGCAATATCAAGTTTTTCTTTTTCTACTTTGACACTTAAACCCATACGTTCATATTGGTAAACCTTTGGCTTAATTACATGTACAGGTCCGAAAGCTAAACCGCTTGAGGCTGCAATTCCTGTATTTGTACTCAATATTTTTGGCGGTGGGGTTGCTGTTTGAGATGATTGAGCTTCTTGGGTATCTAGAGATTGAATTGGTTCAACTTCTTCACCTAAGCCTTGTTGCACTGCCAGTATAACTTTATCTAAAGCTTCAACTGCATCCGTTTCTGGTTCGGCAATGAAACGTAAAGTTTGGCCACGTTTACAACCTAAAGCCAAGAGGCGCGTCAAGCTTTTAGCAGAAACAAAATTTCCGTCATCTACTGCGACTTGAATATCACCTTGAAAACTTTTGGTTAAGTTCACTAAATGAGTTGCTGGTCGAGCATGTAATCCATGGGCATTGGCTAATACAACTGAACGGTGAGGCCAATCTGGAATAACATCTGCACCAATGATTTTAGCAATTTCATTTGGTGCTTGTGTTTGGTCTAATTGCGCAACTTGCTCTGGATTAAATAGAATATCAATCAGTCGATTAAATCTCTGACTATCTAATTGCTCATTGGCAGCGATACACACGAGTGTGTTTAATTTTTTTCCGTTTAGCTCTAGAGCATGGCGAGGTTTTACAATACTAATCGCTGGTTGTTGAACAAACTTACTACTTGAAATAGACCAGATCTGATCTTGTAGTTGAATAACTTGATCAGGGTCAAGTGAACTTAGAAAACCGCACTTTACGAAATTGTGTTTTTTTAAAATCTGAGATGCAGACCAAAATAAATCTTCAATATCTTGAGATTCAATTTCAGTTTGAATTAAATTCTCATGTAGAGTTAAAGATAATGGTTGAGCTTGTAAGATTTCAATAATTTGTTCAGGTTGTTTAGCATTTTTTACCTGTTCACTTACATCATGCATTAAAGCTCGAGTTAATATTTGTAGAACTTGTAAATGTTCATCAGATTTTGCTGCAATAACAACAGCTAAATAAATTCTGTTTTCACCATCCCATATAATTCCTTCTGGAAAATGAGCTAAACGGATACCTGTTTCTAGAATAAATTCGCGCGATTGGGGTGTGCCGTGGGGAATAGCAATGCCTTGACCTAAATAGGTGGCACTTTGTTGTTCCCGATTGATGAGTCCTGTAATGTAGTCAGGTGTAACTAACCCATCTTTTACCAATATATCTACTAGACACTGTAATGCATGCTTTTTATCAACAGCATGTTGATTCATATGAATATGTCGAGGCTCTAGTGCTAGCATACTTATCCTTGAACAATTTCTTTGGTTTAGCTAAACAGAAAAAAAAGAAGCTGTTTGTATTAAAAATAGGTTAGTTTAACCGTTTTTAAACAACAGCTTCGTATAAATAACGATAGCAGAACTTTAAAGCTATATCGACGTATTTACGTAAAAAATGCTTGTTTTTAATACAAAGGAATGGGTGATTAATATATTTTAATTTCTTATGATAATTATCAGGTTAATAAAGTAACTTTATAAAAGAAGTGGGTATTAATATTAAAAAAAACCTCTATACCGGATTACGGGTATAGAGGCAAAAGTAAAAGATCAATAGATTAGTGTTGGATTTCCTGTTCTAGGAGTGACCATAAGTTTTGATGTGATTTTTTAAACATTAGCATGTGCCCAATTGATTTATGCCCAAGTTTCATGGGATTTAGCTCTAGCATTTTTGTAGGTGCATTAGGATAAAGTTTTAATAAATCTTCAACGTTACGCTCGGTTGCAATTTCATCGTCACTTGCCCAAATTGAAGTAATAGGGCAGATAATTTCACTATGAAAATCATGATGGACTGTTTTACCTATAGCATTTTTCACATAGCCTGGATGGCTGCAAAATTCTCGCCACTGTTGGGCGACTTTTTTAGGTAAGTTTTCTCCCATTCCAATAAATTGAGTAGCACCATAACCTTTAAAAGCACTAGAAATTGGAAAGATGACATTGAACATTACCGGTGCTAAAAACTTCGTTTTACCTTTAAGACCTTTTACATGGCCAGTGGAACCTGCGACCGCAATAACTTTTGCTACTTTATGAAAATTAGGAACAATTCCTAATAACTGACCACCAGCACTGTGGCCCAGAAGGGTAACTTGTTCTGCTTTAGTTTTTTCTAATAACGTATCAATTGCGCAAGGAATATCGAGAACTCCCCAATCATTAATACTTGCTGTACTTTGCTTCAAAGACCCGTGTAAGGAGCCTCCAATTCCACGGAAATCAAAGCTTAATACGTCATATCCTTGTTCGCTTAACCATGTAGCAAAAGAGTGATAGAAGTTTTTAGTAATACCTGTTGCAGGACAGATCAACACGGGATTTACTGATTTTGGGGATTGAGCTGGATAAAAATGTGCAGCAAGTTGATAACCATCTTTACAGGTCATCCAAAATGATTCAAAAGTGTTATCCATAATATTTCGTAGTGATTGGTTTATTGATATCTTTAATTTACACGAGTTCTAAAACGAAACTTGGTTAAAATGTGACTATAAAGTCAATATTTATGTTATATAGCTCATTAAATTTGAATAAAACAAATAATTGGAAAAAAGATGGATTTACCGAAAGCTGTACAGCTCGCAATTGTGTTTAGTGGCATATTTTTATGGATAGGGATGTTAACTGGGGGATGGAAATATTGGCAAATACGCCGTTCAGAATTAAGTCGTGCTCATTATTATGTGGATATCGCTCATCGAAGTAGTTTGTTATATGCAGCTGCTAGCCTAATTCAAGCTGTATTAAGCTATTTTACTGTTTTAAATGAAAATATTACTTTATGGTGTGTGTTTGCAAATATTCTTTTTTTTAGTTTTTCAATTCTGGTTTATATCATACATGGCTATTTACAGGACACAACAAATCAATTCAAACGTCCTCACAAGCTAGGTCGTTTTAGCTTACCTTCATGGATAATGACTTTAATGATGGTGGGATTAATTTTGACTGAATTATTAGCTACAGCTATTTTAGTTATCGGAACAATTTTTTTATTTTTGGATATATAAAAATGGATGATTGCTCATCCATTTTTTAAGTATTCGAGTTTTGTTGACTAAGACGTCTTTTAGCTAGTTTTCGCATCTTATGGTCGACAAAGGCCCACACACAAAATATGAAAGAAACAACCATCGCATACATAAAGTATTCGGGCTTCAGATTTCCTTTAATCATACCTTGAAACAGTAAAGTCAGCATAAGAGCAAGCGGTGTTACTCCATAAACAACTGAATCTTTGCTGTTCAGAGTGTTAATGAAGACTTGTTTGTTGAAATGTAATGATAACATCTCCATCCCTCCTTGTGGTTGCGCTAAAACCGAATGTTTTAGTCAAGAATAAGTTTAATGTTGTACTTCTATTTTTAATTCAATTCAATAGTGAATAGAAAATTTTTTGAACAGTTTTATAAAAAACTCTATGTTTATAAAAGGTTAAGGTATTAAAAAAGTAAATATTAAATATTTTTGTATAAAATACTTAATATTTTAGAAAAGAGAAAATATTTTAATGAAAAGTGTAATAATTTCTCTTTTCTATCATTTCAGGTTAGCTGTTTTGTTTTTTTAAAAATGTATCAATCGCATGTTGAGCAATTTCTGCATCTTCAAAAGATTGGACACCAGAAACGCCAATGGCCCCTAAAATTTGTCCGTCATAAATAATTGGTTTTCCACCTTCTAACATTCCTTGAGCACTAGGCATACTTAAAAAACCTAAGCGTCCACTTTGCAGAAGTTCTTCATAAAATTTTGAAGGTCTACCTGATATTGAAGAGCATTTTGCTTTTTCGGAACATAAATGTGAGGATAAAGGTGAAGCACCATCTAAACGCTTCATCAACAGTAGAGAACTTGTTTCATCAACAATAGCAATGCTGACTTTAAAGTTGTGTTCAATTGCATATTTTTGAGCTTCTTCCATTAAAAACTCTGCATCTGCTTGTGTTAGGTAATATTTACTTTTCATTGTTGCTCTTCTTTCCTAGTAAGCTAAAAATTATTTTAGTGTAATTTTACAGTAAAAACTGATTATATCTATAGTTGATTTGTCATTGAAAGTAGTGTGGAAATAAAATGCCGGTTGGGTAAACTCAGCATTTTATTCAATATATAAAATCATGTTTGGGTAAAACTCGATTTCAAAAGAGACACTAGATTAAATGTTTTTAAATTTAACTTTGTCAATAATTACGGTAATTGCTAGAACAACTAAAGATGGGATCAACCAAGCTAAGTTTTGTTCATTTAAAGGTAAATGTTGAAGAAATGCAGGTAAATAATCACCAAAACCAGCAACTTTAATACCGTCAATAATACCGAAAATTAAAGCAATACTTGTTACTGAACCGACAATAAAAGAGGGTTTGTGCCAAAATTTCCAAAAGAAGCTCAGCATAATCACAACAATGGCTGGTGGATAAATTGCACTTAAAACAGGTACTGATACGGCAATAAGTTTGGTTAATCCAAGATTAGAAATAATGAAAGAGAAACCAACTAAAATGAATACTAAAAGTTTGTAAGGTAATTTAGTTAACTGAGCAAAATACTCACCGCAAGCACAAGTTAAGCCAATCGCTGTCACCATACATGCTAAGAAAATGAGGCCAGTTAAGAATAATGAACCCATATTGCCAAAAGCATGTTGAACATATGCATGTAAAATTACTGCACCATTTGCTGCATTTGGTGCTACTTCATGACTACCTACACCTAATTTGAATAAGCTTAAATAGACTAAAGTAAGACCTGCACCAGAAATAAGACTGGCAATAATCGCATACTTAGTGACTAATTTTTTATCGGTAACACCACGCGAATAAATCGCTTGAATAATTACGATACTGAATACTAATGCGCCTAAAGTATCCATAGTGAGATAACCATTTACGAAACCTTCCGAAACTGGAGATTCAACGTAATGGTTGATTGGAGCAGGGACGTAACCCGCTGGGATCATAACTGCTGCAATACCTAAAATTGCTAAAGCAATAATTTTTAGGGGAGCAAGCACATGGCCAACAGTATCTAATAACTTGTTTGGATAAAGTGAAACTACAGTTACAAATGAAAAATAAATTGCGCTGTAAATTAAAAGGCTACTACTTGATGTTCCAAAATAAGATGAAAAACCAATTTCATAAGAAACAGTAGCTGTACGTGGAGTAGCAAATAAAGGGCCTACTGATAAATAACAAACAACGGTTAAAATCAGACTTGCTACTCGACCAAGAGGAGAGCTAATAATTTCAATGGAACCCTGCATGCGAGAGAGTGCCATGATGGTAATTACAGGTAGACCAACTGCAGTAATCAAAAAGCCTATAGCGGCTAGCCATACATGATCACCGGCTTGTTGAGCGACAATGGGAGGAAAGATAATATTGCCAGCCCCAATAAAAAGAGCAAAGGTCATAAAACCTAGGGCAATAATATCTCCAGTACGAAGATGTTGCATAAATTAAAATTAATAAAAAAGAAGGAATTTTAGAGCAAAAGAGATCATGATCAAGCGGTATTTTATGTGAAAAAGATTTTTTTCAGAGCATAAAAATCTTTAATAGATATTAAAAATATCAACTGGTTAAGGTATGTATTTGAAAAACCATTGAAAGAAATTAGGAAATCATTTTTTGTCTCTGACTTTTTAAAGAAATTATGCAAAAATAAAAGTATGAATTTCTATTATGAATGTTGAATATTTGGGCATTTAATGCTTCCAGCCTATCCTATATCCGTTCTAGAATATTCTAAATTAACTTACATTTTTGTAGGCGTGGTAAAAGCAGTGTCTACGAGGATAAAACTGAATGAGAGCTTCTACTGTTACAATAAAAACTGAACAAGATCTGGAAAAGTTAAGAATTTCTGGACGCTTGGCTGCACAAGTTTTAGAAATGATAGGGGCATATATTAAACCGGGTGTATCTACTGAATATTTAGATAACCTGTGTAATGACTATATTGTAAATACTTTAAAAGTTATTCCTGCGAATGTGGGATATCATGGTTTTACTAAAACAATATGTACATCAGTAAATGAAGTAGTTTGCCATGGAATTCCTTCACCGAATAAGATTTTAAAAGATGGCGATATTATTAATATTGATGTCGCAATTATTAAAGATGGCTATTTTGGTGATACGAGCCGCATGTATTTTGTGGGTGATGTAAACCCGCAAGCAAAAAAACTGGTTGATACAACTTATGAAGCGATGGTTGCTGGGATTCATGCTGTTAAGCCAGGAGCTACACTAGGCGATATTGGTTATGCTATTCAGTCAGTTGCTCATCGAGAAGGGTATAGCATTGTTCGAGAGTATTGTGGTCATGGGATTGGTAAGGTTTATCATGAACAACCCAATGTTTTACATTATGGACAGCGTGGCCAAGGCTTAGTATTAAAAAAAGGTATGGTCTTTACGATTGAACCGATGATTAATGCGGGTAGACCACAGGTTAAAGAATTAAATGACGGATGGACAGTTATTACTCAAGATCTTTCGTTATCTGCGCAATGGGAACATATGGTTGCTGTAACTGACACTGGCTTTGAACTCTTAACACCTTGGCCTGAAGGTGTAGGAAACTATCCTGTAATTTAAAAATAAAAGAAGTTCGATAATTATCGAACTTCTTTTTTAAATTCATTTTAATGCTCAGAAAGATGTTCTACCAAATAATCAATAAATACTCGTACAGCAGGTAATAACCCTCGGCGTGATGGATATACGGCATGTAATATACCGTGAGGAGCTTTCCATTCCGGTAAAATTTGTACAAGCTGTCCAGATTTTAGAAAATCTTCTGCTGCGCTCTCTGGTAGTAAAGCGATCCCACAGTTTTGACTCGCTAATTGCGCCAACATATGGATATTTGTACCCATTACGATAGGGCTGACTTTGATTTTCTTTTGCTGATTGTCTGGACCATGCAAAAGGAATTGTTGATCAAGATGCTCTTCTGACAAACTTAAAATGCGATGCTCACTAAGTTGTTCTGGATTTTTTATATCTCCAAATTCATTTAGATATGCTTGACTTGCAAATAGACTCTGTTCAATAAGTGCAAACTGTCTAAGAACTAAACTTGGATCATCATCTAGTTTTGAGCGAACACGTAAAGCAATATCAATTCCTTCATTAATGACATCTACTCGACGATTGCTGACCATAAGTTGCAAACGAATTTCTGGATATTTTTTTAAGAAAGCAGGCAAAATTTTAGGCAGTTGATTTTGAGCAATATCAACAGGAACACTAACCTTTACAACACCTCTAGGTTGAATGCTTAAATGATCAACCAAATCATGAGCAGCCTGTGCAGCATTCATCATGACTTGAGCATGTCTATAAATATCCATCCCAATATCTGTAACAGCAAAATGACGAGAGCTGCGTTGAATCAGGCGAACGCCTAAGTTTTCTTCTAGGCTATATACACGACGACTTAGTTTTGATTTTGGTATATCCGTTACACGCTCAGCGGCACTAAAACCACCATGCTCAACGACGAGAGCAAAACAATAAAAATCATCAAGATCAGTGAGCATTAAAATATCCTATTTCTGCAACAACCATGATTTTACATTATTATTTTTGCAACGATAATTCTTAAACTAAATTTTTTGTAATTAAAACATATATTAAGATATTTCCTTTAATTGAGAATTTGAAATTATATTGTCATTACAATGTAATTTTATTGTGTGTTTTTTGATGAGTGGTTCTAGCCTTTTCTAGAACTTTTAATTAATTTCTTTTACACTACAATTTTCTATTCTTTTCTAATCTAATGCACTATCAATTGATTGAACTTAACGATGCTTCTGCGAATATTGAATGTCCATTTTGCAAACAAGCAATAATTGACTGGGCGCAAGAACAATATATTCAGCCATGTGAACATACTTTATTTATTGCTATGGATTTGGGGTTTGAATTTATTGCTGATCGATTTGAAGAGTGTATAGATCAAAATGTGGATGAGTTGCACGAAGATCCGAATATGAATATTTTTGAAGCTCTCACGACAACAACTTATGAAAATCTAATTATTTTAAAATCTGATTTAGGTGTGGAAAATTTATTTCGCTATGTCGGGGTAAGTGATCGTTAAAATTGAGAGTATAAAAAAGCCAATCTATTGATTGGCTTTTTTATTATTTATGCTTCTGGCGCTGCGCTATATTGTTCAACTAATGGTTTTAATTCGCCATTTTGGAACATTTCAAGCATGATATCGCTACCGCCAATAAGTTCGCCATTTACCCAAAGTTGCGGGAATGTAGGCCAGTTCGCAATTTTTGGTAAGGTTGCACGAATATCAGGGTTTTCCAAAATATTTACATATGCAAATGGACGACCAATTTGACTGAGCGCCTCTACAGCACGTGCAGAGAAACCACATTGTGGAAACTGTGGAGTGCCTTTCATGTAAAGTAAAACGGGATGCTTCGCAATTTGATCGCGGATTAACGCTTCAGTATCACGTGCTTGTTCAGTCATAAAGAGATCCTCAACTAATCTAGCAGCATTATAGGGGGTGTTCATACCGCTTTGCAAACCACCTGATTACTTAAAGTTGCATTGAATATTCAATATTTTATTGTATAAACCGAAGCGATAGCAAAAAGCGGACGAAATTTTAGATAAATGAGTGATGAGACTTTTCATCAGAGCTAGTTTTTGCTTATATAAACCCTTCCTAAAACCTCATACAGACAGAGTTCGTTATGAATGATATTACCCTAGCTCCAATACAACCTGATCAACCATCACATTTAATGGCTACTTATGGTCGCCAAGCGATCAGTTTTGTACGAGGCCGAGGAGCATATCTATATACCGAAGATGGCACAGAGTATTTAGATGCTTTAACCGGTATTGCTGTATGTGGTTTAGGTCATGCGCATCCAGTCATTGCAGAAGCAATTGCTGAACAAGCTGCAACACTTGTGCATACAAGTAACTTATTTGAGATTCCTTGGCAAACGGCAGCTGCTCAGAAGCTTGCTGAAGTTTCAGGGATGGAAGAGATCTTCTTTTCAAACAGTGGTGCAGAGTCAAATGAAGGCGCCATTAAAATTGCTCGTAAATTTGGTACTCAACAAGGTGTAAGCTCCCCAAAGATAATTGTGGCAGAGCAATCATTTCATGGTCGTACTTTAGCAACACTTTCAGCTACTGGTAATAAGAAAGTACAAGATGGTTTTGCTCCTTTAACCAATGATTTTATTCGTGTGCCATTTGGTGATGTAGAAGCAATTCAAGAAGCTGCTTTGCAGCACCCAGATATTGTTGCGATTTTGATTGAACCTATTCAAGGTGAGGGTGGTATTAATACAGCACCTCAAGGCTTTAGCTATCTTGAAGAAGTCCGCACCATATGTAATCAACATAACTGGCTAATGATGCTAGATGAAATCCAAACAGGTAACGGCCGTACCGGTAAGTATTTTGCTTATCAACATACAAACATTGTGCCTGATGTTTTGACGACTGCTAAAGGACTTGGTAATGGCTTTCCAGTAGGCGCGGTAATGACCCAAGGTAAAGCTGTTGGCTTATTAGGACCTGGTAGCCATGGGTCTACTTATGGTGGCACAGTGCTAGGTTCTCGTGTGGTTTATACAGTAATTGATACAATCCAAAAAGAGAATGCTGTAGAAAACGCGGCAGTTGTTGGTGGTTATATTGTTGATCAATTACGTGCGCAATTGGCAGATAAAAATGTGCAAGTACGTGGCTTTGGTATGATGATTGGTATTCAATTGCCTAAAGACTGCGCTGAGCTCGTTGCAATAGCTCGAGATCAACATAAACTTATTATTAATGTTACAGCTGGTTCAGTAGTGCGTTTATTACCACCAATTAATATGACTCAAGCACAGGCTGATGACTTGTTAGAGCGTTTAGTTGCTTTAATTAATAACTATCTTTAAATTTTTACATCAATAAAAAATGGGCATATAAATGCCCATTTTTTATATGAAATAATTAACCAGAGATGTACTGTTTTAATTGTTCAATGAGATTTTTCTGATCTTCCATCGCTGCTTTTACCAAGTCACCAATAGAGATAAATCCAACTAGTTTTTCATTGTCTAATACAGGTAAGTGGCGTAAGTGACGATCTGTCATAAGCTGTAAGCACTCTTCAACTGTATTGTTTAGGCTTACTGTAAGCACTTTGGATGTCATAATTTCAGCAACTGTAGTGCTATATGATGAACGTTCCATAAGCGTTACTTTTCGTGTGTAGTCACGTTCAGATAAAATTCCGACAACTTTTTCGCCCTCAGATACGACGAGTGCACCAATTCCTTTATCCGCCATAATCTTAATTGCTTCAAGGACAGTGGCTTCTGGAGAAATTGTAAAAATATCTTGTTCTGCTTTGTTCTTGATTACTTGTGCAACGATTGTCATTTCTTCTGTCCTATGTTTTATCATTTTGTTTTAAATTAGCTTGATTTTATAAAAATGCAAAGACTGGATAGTCATTCAAATACAAGTTTTACATTCAAGCGTTCAAAAAGCATTCTAATAGAGGTTAAGAACCTAAAGAAAAGTTTACGCTCCTTGCCAATTCGGATGTTTGAAAAAGAAATGTTGCATTTGCTGAGTAGATAACTTTAATTTTCTATGAGATGAATTAAACAAAGCAGGAGTGACGTTGAGTCGTGTTAAAGTTGGTAGTAAAAACTCATGGAAATCTTTAGGTGTAATTCTTCTTGGTTTGTAATGTGGCCAATGCTCTTTTGCGTAGCGATGTGCCTGCAAACCATTAAGCCAAAAAGGAAAAATAAAGTCTTCCTGATCTGATTTAATTGCCCATCCCTGATGAAATAATCCCCAAAGAACCCCGCAATACATCATGGTTCTTAAAATATAAATCTTAATCATCAAGTCTCTTGAAACCGGTTGTAGATTACTTAAACTTTTCATTGTGAATTTAAAGGTTCTAACTTGTCTTGCTTATTATAAAAAAATCAGATGACATTTCAGTTTAAACAGGTATCAAATCGTAAACAAATATTCCAGCTGTGAAATTCATATCCTTTACTTAAAGTGGCTAAAGCTTTATATAAATTGCTAGTTTTACTTATTTCCAGACGTAAAAAAACGCCACCTAGGTGACGTTTCTTTATGCTTGCATTGTGGCTAACTTTTGCCAATATTGTGCTTTAAGTGAGTCACGTTCAACACGGAAACCTTGATAATACAATTCAGCTAAAAACAGAGCAGCTTTACCGTGCCCAGCGCGAGCAACTTCTTCTAACTGTGCAACTGCATCCTGAAAATTCATTTGAGAGTGAATTGTGTTTACTGCAGTTGCGTACACATGTTCTAAATCATGATGAGAGATACGTTGAATCATAGAAAACTCCTTATTGTAATTATGATTACTTTTTCTAAAGGCTACTGCCTTTAAATTAATTTAACTTAGAATTATTAAACTAATATTACAAATTAATGGATTTGTCAACTATTGGTGCATACCAGTTAATTCACTATTAGGATACATGATTAAACATTATTCACAAATAATTTTGAGTAAAATCAATATGAGAATAAAAGACAAGGAGAATAAAATATGACAAATACTATCGATGGCTTTGTTTTTGATACTCCACCTAGAGAGGAACAAATCATAGAACTAGCCCATTATCATCGTAAACTATTAGACGAAGCGATCTTTCATCAAGAGATCCATTTAGGGGATTATTGTCTTGCTCAGCGCAAAAGAGTATTTGACTTTGCAAGGCATTTGGAACCTGCACAAAAAAACTGGTTTTATCAAGTTTATGATGGTGAACTGAGAAAAATTGCCGACGAAGACGAACTGCATCCAGCCGATGCTGAAGAAGGTTTAAGTATTTTTGCGATGTTTTTAGTCTTGGTGATTATTGCAGCAATTTTATACTTTTCCGTCATTCGTTCACTAATAAGCTAAGTATTATTATCCAGTAAGGTACGATTCTTGGCCTTACTGGATGTTTGATCTTGTGCTTATGAGTATTGAACCCTACACTACACTAATTCGAGGTAGGTCATGCTCATATTCAAACAAAATTTTCTTAAATTAAAATCTGAGTTAAAAGTTGATCAATGTTTTAACCTATTTGTGGTTATTGTCATTGGCTGTATTTTTGTGCTGTCATATTTAGCATTACTTCGGCCTATTAGTCCGGAACAATATCAACGAATTATACAACTCTCTCATCAAGCTACTTATCCTAAAACTCAGGATATGGCTGAGCTGTTAATAGCTCAATCAGAAATTCATAGAGCAGAGTATTTAAAGTTAATGCATGCATATCAATTTGAAGGTGCTCATATTAGACAATATCCAGCACTTGCTCAGGAAGATACTCAGTAAATGGGTTAATCCGGCTAAATCTTGGTTTCCAAAGCTTTTTGAGCACTATTGTGGCAGGCAAAATTTTGAATTTATGCTAAACTTTATCTTTTTAAACGCGCTGCTTTTCAAGGAATCCGCATGGAGCAACAATCGAATATGCAAAATAAATTCTTGATAGATGCTGAGATCGGTGATGACGATGTCACATTACCTAATTTACCTGCTATCGATGTTCCCATCGTTGAATCTCCTGCTAAATCACAAGAAAATATTGAAGTAGCCAAAGACGAAGTGGCTTCTACAGGAACAGCGGCTGAACAACCAAAAACTGGTTTTTTTGGCCGGATGAAAGAAGGCTTAACCAAAACTCGTCGTAATTTCGCTGATGGTATGGTCAATATCTTGATTGGCGGAAAGGAAATTGACGATGAGTTACTTGAAGAAGTCGAAGAGCAATTATTGGTTGCAGATATTGGTGTTGAAGCAACAAAAACGATCATTACCAATTTAACAGAGCGTACAGCTCGTGGTGATTTGATCTATTCCCACTCTTTATATAAAGCGTTACAAGAAGAGTTGGTTGCTTTGTTGGCTCCACGTGTTAAGCCATTGCATATTGACCCTAATAAATCACCGTATGTGATTTTGATGGTTGGGGTAAATGGAGTAGGTAAAACTACAACTATTGGTAAGTTGGCGAAACGTTTACAAGGTGAAGGTAAAAAAGTGATGTTGGCTGCTGGTGATACATTCCGCGCCGCAGCAACTGAGCAATTACAGATCTGGGGTGAACGTAACGATATCTCTGTAGTAGCTCAAGGTCATGGAGCTGATAGTGCTTCTGTTATTTTTGATGCCTTTGAAAGTGCTCGTGCTAAAGGAATTGACGTATTAATTGCGGATACGGCAGGTCGTTTACATAATAAAAGTAACTTGATGGAAGAACTCAAAAAAGTTAAACGTGTTATGCAGAAAATTGATGCAACTGCACCTCATGAAATTATGTTGGTGGTAGATGCAGGAACAGGTCAAAACGCGATTAACCAAGTACAAGAGTTTGATCAAGCTGTAGGTTTAACGGGTATTACCATTACCAAGTTGGATGGAACTGCGAAAGGTGGGGTACTCTTTAATATTGCAAGCCGCACCCATGTGCCAATTCGTTTTATTGGTGTAGGTGAAAAAATTGATGATTTAAGACCATTCTCGGCTAAATCTTTTGTTGCTGCCCTGTTTGAAACTGATAAGTAAATTGGTTGGTAACCTTAAAAAGCTTCACTAAATCGTGAAGCTTTTTTTATATGTATATCTTTTTTTATTGTTGCGAAAATAAAACGAACTGTCATATTTTTAATGCTGATTATGAAAAATGACTTTAATACACTGTATTCATTCCCAAACAACGGCCCTTGGTCAAATCAATAGGTAGGAAATAACAAAATGTCTACTTTCTTAGATAAAATTAAAAACCGTCGTACAATTTATGCAATTGGTAAAAACGTTGCATTAGATCGCACTAAAATTGAAGAAACTATTCGTGAAGCAGTTAAACATAGTCCTTCAGCTTTTAACTCACAATCTTCACGTGTAGTGACACTATACGGTGAATCTCATGCTAAATTCTGGAATTTAGTTCGTGAAGCTTTGCGTAAAATTGTTCCTGCAGAAGCTTTTGCTGGTACAAATGCAAAAATTGATAGCTTCGTAGCTGGTGTTGGTACGGTTTTATTTTATGAAGACCAAGCTGTTGTTAAAAGCTTACAAGAGCAATTCGAACTATATGCAGACAATTTCCCTGTATGGTCTGAACACTCAAGTGCAATTGCTCAATTTGCAACTTGGACTGCGCTTTCAGAGCTTGGTTTAGGTGCTTCTTTACAGCACTATAACCCAATTGTCGATGCAGACGCAGCTGAAGCATTTGATGTTCCTGCAACTTGGAAATTACGTGCTCAATTAGTATTTGGTTCGGTTGAAGCACCAGCAGGTGAAAAAGCATTTATTAATGATGCTGATCGTTTCAAAACTTTCAATTAATTTAGTTGAAATTAAAAAAAGCACCTATTTTAGGTGCTTTTTTTATGTTTTTAGAATGAATAGGAGGAATACATAAAACGAAAATTTATGAAATTCAAATGTATATTTCAAAATAATAAATCAAGAAATTAGTCGATAACTGCTTTGTCATAAAATAGTCACAATCATATTGCATATTGCTCATGATTTAATAGCTTATCAAACACAGAGAAAGAGACAGATGACTTTAAGATTAGGTGTTGCTGCAATTGGTTTATTACTCAGCGGTTCGGTATTTTCAGCAGTTACAATTACAGCACCAGAGGAAATTGTAATCCTTGCGGTGAATGGTCAGGAAGTCAACTCTGGGTTATTTCGTTCATCTAAAAATAATTATAAAGTCGATGCTGGTGAAGCAAGCTTAAGTGTGCGCTATCAAGAATACTTTGAACATTTAAGCGGGGAGCATGACATTGTTAAATCTGGAGTAGTCACAATTCAAACGCCTGCATTGCAAGATGGGAAAACTTATAAGCTTTCGATGGTAGATGTACCTAAAGATTATGAAAATGCGAAAAAATATGCTGAACAACCAACAGTTGCTTTATACAGTGCAAATAATGAATTAATTGTGAAACAAACGGGCGCAAACAATGAAGCAAAACCATGGTTTGCAACTGGCTTGTTGGGTAAAGTAACTGACTTTACAACTAGATCATCTAAGCCACAGCCTGAAGCAGTATATGCATCGGCTAAACCTACTTCCGCTCAAGTTGTTGTGCCAACTGCAACGTCTATGGCAGCAACAGGTGGAGTACAAACGAATGATCAACGTTTAGTTGAAACTTGGCAGAAAGCATCTAAAGCTGAGCGTCAAAAATTCATGGCATGGTTAGCTGAACAATCAAATTAATTAATTGCTATTTAAAATAAAGCCGATTTAATATCGGCTTTATTTTTAGAATTTTTATAAATAGCCTAAGTGTACTTTATGAATAATTTAAAATTTCGTTTATCTTCATTTGCTGATATTCCACAGCTTGTAGATTTAATTAATAAGTCTTATCGAGAACAGCAGGGTCGAAGTTGGACAACAGAGCTAGAGTGGGTAAAAGGAGTGCGTATTACAGAGCATCAATTAGAAGAACAACTACAACTTATGAATTCAGCATTATTGGTAGCGGAAACTGAATTTTCTAAAATTGTTGCGTGTATTGGGCTCACATTTGAAAATAGTCAGGTTGAGATTGGAACATTCTGTACGGATCCTCAAGTTCAAAATATGAGAGTAGGTCGGTCTGTTTTAGAATATGCAGAGCAATATGCATTGAAAGAAGATCCACATCTGACTAACGCCGTAATGCATGTACTCGATGTCCGTTCTGAATTGATAGCTTATTATGAAAGACGTGGATATGTGAAAACGGGTAATGAACAGCCATATCCAGTTGAGGCAAATGTAGGCGTGCCAAGGGTGCCTATTAAATTGGTTAAAATGAAAAAAGACCTCATTTGAGGTCTTTTTGATTTAGGTTAGAAACCAGATGTAATAGCCTAAAAGCATGAGAGGCCAAGCCACCCATGGGCTAAATAGCCATTTCCATAGCCAGAAGTTGGGTACGAAACCCACTCCATAAATAAAACCACCAGAAATACCAATCATCACCAGCATAAGCTGGCTATGATTGTAATGTCCGTTAGCATCTAGCATGAGTGAAGGGTAAACCAACAAAATTGCAGCAAGAGGCAATGCCAACAGAAAAGAAAGGGCCATTGCAAATGCTTGAGCTTTTCGATGATTTGATGCTGCCATTGCTTTTGCCATCATTTATTCCTCATCTAAATTTTGATGATGTTCGATATAAAGTGCACTGAGTACACCCGCAAAACATGCCATCAAAATGCCTAGGATCCATGCGAAATACCACATTGTGTTCTCCTTAATACAAGCTATGCGAGTTTGACTCGATGTGTTTATTGGTAATGACTCCCCACATTTTGTAATAAGACCAACTGGTATAGATCAAAATAAGAGGAACAAAAATGCAGGCTGCGACAGTCATAACGCCTAACGTAAGATGACTTGATACAGCATCCCACATCGTCAAACTAGAATTAGGATTAATACTAGATGGAAGCAGGAACGGAAATAGGGCAAAGCCAGCAGTTAAAATTGCTCCTACAATCATTAAACTTGTGCCAGTAAAACTTAAGCCCGCTTTTGCTTTTGAGGATGCAAAAATTGCAATGATGGCGCCTAATATTGCAAGAACTGGAGCAACTTTAGTCACTGGATAGGTGGTGTAATTATTCATCCAACCAGGATTGCTATTAGTCACCACTTCTTTAGCTAAAGGGTTAAGCGCAGCATTTGGGTCTATAGCAACAGCATAGCTATAACCTGGCACTTGCCCGAAATAGAGCCATGCTCCAATCACAAGGAAACAAATTAAAAATATAATTGCCATAATTTGAGTAGCTTTGGCAGAGCGTTGTTTTAAAGCTTCATCTGTGCGCAACATGAGCCATGCACCACCATGTGCACAAAGCATAGATAAACTCACAACACCGCAAACTAGGGCAAATGGATTGAGAAGAGCAAAAAAGCTGCCAGTATATTCAGAGCGTAAAGTATCGTCTAACCCGAATGGTAGTCCTAGAAATAAGTTGCCGAACGCTACACCAAACACAAGCGCTGGAACGGCACCACCAATGCACAGGCCCCAATCCCAAGAATTACGCCACTTTGTATTATCTAGTTTAGAACGATAATCGAAGCCGACTGGTCTTAGGAAAAGTGCGAATAAAACTAATAACAGTGCCCAGTACATGCCAGAGAAGGCAACAGAATAGACCATTGGCCAAGCAGCAAATAGTGCAC
The DNA here is from genome assembly GCF_001541635.1 of Acinetobacter sp. LMB-5. Taxonomy (NCBI): domain Bacteria; kingdom Pseudomonadati; phylum Pseudomonadota; class Gammaproteobacteria; order Moraxellales; family Moraxellaceae; genus Acinetobacter; species Acinetobacter sp. LMB-5. Next base: position 154,167 of record NZ_LRDR01000010.1, read on the forward strand.
CGCCCGCCGTAATAAACCAGACCTGATTCCCATCCCAGTGTGGTGCAATCGTGTTGATTGCAGCACGGCGTTCGCTATCGGTTTTTCCAACGAAAGGCATGAGAGCCATAGAACCCATATCAAAGCCATCAGTCAGAGCAAAGCCGATCAGTAGTACGCCAACTAACACCCACCAAATGATTTTTAATAATTCATATTCAATCATGATAAGGCCTCCCCATTAACAGATGCTTTTGGTTCTTGCTTTTCAAAATGATATTTGCCAGTGTGCAGAGAACTTGGCCCTAAACGAGCAAATTTGATCATTAAATACATTTCAATAATTAAAAGCGCTGTATAGAACGCTGCTAAGGCAAGAATCGAACCCCATACGTCACCAGTACTTAAACTAGAAGTAGATAGGTGGGTTGGTAAGATTTCACCAATTGACCATGGTTGACGTCCTCCTTCAGCTACATACCAACCAGTTTGTGCAGCAATCCAAGGAAGCGGCAGTGCAAACAATGCATATTTAAGTAGCCAAGGTTTGTTTTCAGCATTTCTTTTTGCTACCGCCCAAGTCGCTAAAATGAAAAGTAATAGCATTAAGAAGCCAGAGGCAACCATGGCGCGGAAAGAGAAAAATAGCGCTGTAACATTTGGAACAGTATCTTTTACAGCAGCTTTAATATTTTGCTCGCTTGCATCAACTACATTTGGTGCATATTTCTTAAGAAGTAGGCCATAACCTAGATCTTTTTGATTTTTCTCAAAAGAAGCCAATAACTCTGGTGAGCGATCGCCTGCACGTAATTTTTCAAGTTCAGCATAGGCAAGCATACCGTTACGAATACGGACTTCATGCTGTTGCATGAGGTCTTTAAGACCAGTAACTTCTTTGGTTGTTGAGCGAGTTGCAATTAAACCTAATGCGTAGGGAATTTTAACTGCATAATCTGTCCGCATTTCTTCATGATTTGGTACGCCAAACAAGGTAAATGGAGCAGGAGCAGGGTGAGTATCCCATTCGGCTTCAATCGCAGCGAGTTTAGTTTTTTGAACATCACCTAGCTCATAGCCAGATTCATCACCTAACAAAATCACTGAAAGTGTAGATGCAAGACCGAAAATTGCAGCAATTGCAAATGAACGACGTGCAAAAGGTAGATCACGTTTTTTAAGCAAGTAGTAGCTTGAGATAGCAAGTACAAAAATTGCACCAGTTACATAACCCGCAGATACAGTATGGACGAATTTAACCTGAGCTACAGGGTTAAAGATAAGCGCGCCGAAATCAACTAGTTCCATACGCATCGTTTCAAAGTTAAATGCAGCACCTACTGGGTTTTGCATCCAACCATTCGCCACTAAAATCCAGAGCGCTGACATGTTAGAACCTAAAGCGACTAACCATGTTACGCCTAGATGCTGAACCTTCGTTAACCGGTCCCATCCAAAGAAAAATAGACCTATAAATGTCGATTCAAGGAAGAATGCCATAAGGCCTTCAATTGCTAATGGTGCACCGAAAATATCACCTACATAGTGAGAGTAATAAGCCCAGTTTGTTCCAAACTGGAACTCCATTGTTAAGCCAGTTGTAACTCCTAAAGCAAAGTTAATACCAAATAATTTTCCCCAAAATTTAGTCATATCTTTGTAAATTTCTTTACCAGAAATGACATAAGTGGTTTCCATGATGGCAAGGATAAATGCCAAACCTAAAGTTAAAGGGACGAAAAGAAAGTGATACATTGCGGTCATTGCAAATTGAAACCGCGAAAGATCAACCACGCTTTCAGAAATCATCAACGTGTCTCCTTAATGTTGGAAATGTTATCGCCAGCAATATGCTCAGCGACCTGATTGTCGAAATTTTTGGGGATGGTGGGAGCATCAAACCAAATATGTTTAATCGTTAAAAGAAGTACTATTTTTATTATTAGAATAATAGTGATTTCTTTAATTAAACGACTATTAAGATTTTTAAAATAAAGGCTCATATATTAAACCTCATTTGATAATAATTTCATTATTAATCAAAACATAATAAAAATAAACATTAAATATATTTAAAATGAATATTTAAATAATTAGTTTATATAAAACAATATCTTATTATTTTAAAATGAATATCATACTAAAATAGTTTGAATTGATTATTAATTCCTACTAAAACACTTGTAAATAAAAATATAAAGTTTATTAAAATAGTTTGTTTTTATTTAATACCAACTAAAATGGTTGTATATAATATTTATTAAATTTATTTCCAACTAAGGTGCTCGGAATAATAATTAATTAAAAAGAAAAATAATAAAATGCAGGCGTAATGAAGCCTGCAAAAAGTGATAGGAAACTACAAGAATAATTAAGAGTTAATCGGGTGCAAAAAGATCGTTAGATACAGAAATTTTCTTAGCTACATAATGACTTTTATGAACTCTGACAAGAATAACTTGAGAGTATAATTCGAGTTCGCCGTACTCTGGTTCTACTTGAACGTAGTGGAGTTGACCAAATTCATCACGCACGCGGGCTTGGGCAGAAAATCCAGGTCTGGCATTACCACTGGAAATAGTTGCTAATCGCCCTAAAAGATTATAGTTAGTATGAGTGAGCTTTGGTTTAATCACTTGGTCAAGGCAGTGAATCATGAACACAGTAAAAAAGATTGCGATCACAAGTGCAGGGACGATTAAATAAAATGGGGAAATAAAATAATGCTGAATTGCGAAGAAAGAGAGTTGTAAAAAGTAGCCTGCATAACTGAAATTGATGAGTAAAAAAACGAAAATTAGAGCTTTAGAAAATTTAACATTAAGTAGCGGCGAATTAGAAAGCCAATCGGGTGCAATTTTTTTGAGTAACTGACTTGGACGGAGTCCAATATACATACCAATGGTTTCTACCACGCTGAGCAATATCAAAGCCACTACACTTAAGTGAAATGGCATAAGATAATAATTGAAAAAGAAATTAGCCATGGCAGAAACTCTAATGTTTATAGCTTCAGTCTACGATATAGATACCGCCATCTGAATGTACTTTAAGCTCAACTTTATTTAAAAAATCGCCTAAACATGGTCCAGAAATACATTCACCTGTTTCCACGGTAAATAAAGCACCATGAGTAGAACATTGGATGTATTCTTGATCTTGGTCAAGAAATTGATTTTCTAAATATTCAAGCTCAGTTTGCAAATGTGGGCATAAATTCTGATAAGCATAGAATGCGCCGTCACGTTGCGTAACGAAAATAGTCGTTCCTTGTAAAGTGTCAAAAGCTCTAGCTTCACGCTCAGGAACTTCTTCCGTCATACAGATCCTTTCCATTTCAAGCACATTCCTTCTGAAAATTTTCAAGAAGTTTAGCATAATCATTAATTGCTAAACGTGGGCCAAATTGAGAAACAACTTCACTCGAAATTAAGACAGCTAACTGTGCAGCAGCATTCAAATCTTGATGATGGTTGAGGGCATAAAGGAATGCGCCTGCAAATGCATCGCCTGCACCATTTGTATCAACGGCTTCTACATGACGGCCTGCCACATGGAAATGTTGGGTAGGGTTAGAAACTAAAGTACCTTTAGCACTTTGTGTAATGACTACTGTATGATTTTTAAAACTTAGTTGAGCAAGAGCATCTTCTACAGATGTTGTATTTGTATACATTAAGGCTTCTTGTTCATTACAAAATAGTAAATCTACGCCATCATCCATAAGTTCTTCTAAGCCTTCGCGAGCGTATTGCACCATCGCAGGATCTGAAAGAGATAGGGCAATTTTAACACCATTTGCTTTTGCAATTTCTCTCGCTTGTTTTACAGCTTTACGCGCTGTTTCACTTGTAGAAAGATAACCTTCAATATAAAGCCATTTTGCTGTTTTTAATGGTTCAAAATCAATTTGATCTTGAGAGAGTTCCGCAGTGATACCTAAATAGGTGTGCATTGTGCGTTCAGAGTCAGGGCTAATGAGTACCATGCAAGTACCTGTAACACCTTCACTGATCGATTTTGGGGTAGTCTTAATGCCAGCTTCATTTAGACCTTGCAGATAAATTGAACCCAAATCATCGTTACCAACACGGCAACCATAGAAAGCAGTTCCGCCTAATGCACTAAAAGCCACTGTCGTATTTGCTGCCGAACCGCCACTCGCTTGACCTTTGTAGTCTTGGTGTTGTCTTAACTCTGCATAAAGAGCAGATTGAGTGTCACCATCGGACAACTGCATTGTGCCTTTTTGCAAGCCTTGTTGATTTAAAAAATCATCAGACACTTTAAATTCTTGGTCGATTAATGCATTACCAATTGCAAAAAGATCTACAGTTGCCATATGTGTTGTCACAAATAAAAAAATCAGGTTGCTAAGTTTACACCATTGCTTGGATTTGCTGTAGTTTGTTGAATAAAATTCAGTTAATTCATAGATTAATGGAAAATTATTGTTTAACTAAGCTATTGAAATGCTACTTTTAATAAATATTATCAATTAATAATGATTCTTGCTAATATTTACAAATACAGTGTACTTCATTGAAACTTCGCATGAAATTTTTCGTAGCGAACTTACATGAAGCGTTCTATTTTATTTATTTCATCAGTTGGGGTTATGACGAGCCATGTATATGCCGTCGAGGCAGAGCAACAGGCTGTAACCAATCTTCCAACAATTTCGGTAAAAGCTGAAAAGGAACAAAGCTTAAAACAAGAAGTGGGACAAGCATCAACTGCAACTAAAGGACTTATGCAATTAAAAGATGTTCCTCAAATCGTAAATGTGGTGCCTAAACAAGTTTTAAGAGAACAAACTGTCACTTCAATGCAAGGTGCCTTGCAAAACGTTGCTGGTCTGAGCTTTAGTGTAGGTGACGGGCAACGTGATCAGGTCATGATTCGTGGTTTCTCTGCAATCACAGATAACTATGTAGATGGTATTCGTGACGATGCATTGTATTTTCGAGACATGTCGAATGTTGAGCGTATTGAAGTATTAAAAGGGCCTGCTTCTGTATTATATGGACGTGGTTCTGCGGGTGGATTAGTTAATAAAATTAATAAAAAACCAATGGATGAATCTTTGCGCGAAGTCAGTCTTATTGGCGGCACAACAGGGCAACGCCGTGCAGAAGTCGATGTGAGTGAAAAAGTAGCAGAGAATGTTAAGGTTCGTTTAACTGGCGCAGTTGAAGATTCAGATGGTTATCGTGATCAGGCTTTTTTAAAACGCCAAGCGGTTGCTCCATCTTTACAATGGGATATTTCAGATAAGACGAAGCTTTTAATTCAGGCTGATTATTTGCATGATGACCGTTTAGCAGATCAAGGTTTTCCGACAGATCCAATTACAGGTAAACCAGTTAAAACCAACCCTAAAACTTTTTATGGTGCATTAAACGGTAAAGAGGTTGGTGATGTTGACACTGAAATCTCAAGCCAAACTATTAGCTTAGATCATGAGTTTAATGACAATTTGAAATATCATGGTGCTGTTCGTCACTATAACTATTCATTAGACCGTCAATATAGTGTTGATTCACATCAAAAATTGCCAGCTGATCAAATCCAATTGACTCAAAATAAACGTTTACGTAATGAAGATGGCGTATATGTTCAGCAAGAGTTGAGTGCTTTATTTAATACAGGTTTCTTAAAGCACAGTACTTTAATTGGTGCTGAATTTAGTAAGCAGCATAAAGATGAGATACTTTGGCAAGGTGCTAAAACAATCACTGATTTGTATAACCCTAAATTAGAATATTGGACACCTATTAATACAGGGACAACAGTTGCAAGTAATAATAATAGCAATACCTTTGAAAATTATGGCTTATATGTACAGGACTTAATGACAGTTACAGATCAGCTTAAAGTTTTAATTGGTTTACGTTATGACAACTTGTCGCAAGATCGTGACGATAAAACGAGTAAGAATCTGGATTTAAATCGTACTGATAATACTTATTCACCACGAATAGGGATAGTTTATCAGCCAGTAAACAATATCTCACTTTATACTTCTTATAACCGCTCTTTCCAACCTTTGGCAGATTCATTTGTTTTTTATCAAAATAGTGATGATTTAAGGCCAACAAAAACCGAGAATATTGAGGTCGGTGCGAAGTGGGATGTGAATGATCAATTGAATGTGACATTGGCTTTATTTGAAATGAGCCAAACTAATATTCAAAACCAAGATCCAGCAAACCCAAATCAAGCATTGTTAGCAGGTGAACAAAAAACTAAAGGTGTTGAGTTATCAGTAGCTGGTCAATTAACTAATCAATTATCTGTATTAGCTGGCTATTCTTATATGGATGGTAAGATTGAAAAATCTACTATTGGACTGACAGGCAATCGTTCTGCGCTTACGCCAAATAACACCGCTAACTTATGGTTAAAATATCAAATTAATGATCATTGGTATGCGGCTGTAGGTGGTCGTGCTGAATCATCACGTTTTAGTGCGCCAGATAACAAAAACGTGTTACCAGGTTATGCTGTTGTAAATGCAGCATTAGGTTATCAAAGTGAACGTTACGATGTGAACTTCAACTTAAATAACTTGTTTGATCGTGATTACTTTGTTTCGGGACATAGCGGAGCCAATGATTCAAATATGATGGGCGATCCACTGAATGCTCAAATTGCACTTCGTTATCGCTTTTAAGTAAACGTTTTTCTAAAAGCTCATCAACTTGATGGGCTTTTTTATTTATTGGTTAATATATACATAGAATTAAAAGCTTTTGTTCTGGTAGGATAAAACATTCATGGCTATGTGCTTGATATCAAAGCTGTGCCAATGAAAACTAATACTCAACAAAAACATAGTATTTTACTTGGCTTTTGTTCGCCAATCTCAAGCTGACTCAGGCTATAATGAGACTTATTCACTTATCCGATATGTTAGGAGATCACATGACTGTAGATGTCACTGAAACCATTTCTCAAACTGTTCACCCTGCGTTTCAGTTGCTACGTCAGCACCATGTAGAAGCATTAGATATTTTAGTGTCTGAATATAAGCATAAAGTCACAGGTGCGGTGCATTATCACTTGGCAACTGATTATGATGAAAATGTATTTCTTGTTGCTTTTAGAACACAGCCTATGGACTCTAAAGGCACGGCACATATTTTAGAACATACGGCTTTGTGTGGCTCTGAAAAGTTTCCGGTACGTGATCCATTCTTTTTAATGATTCGTCGTTCTTTAAATACTTTTATGAACGCATTTACAGCAGCAGATTGGACAGCATATCCATTCGCTACTCAAAACAAAAAAGATTTTCAAAACTTACTTTCTGTTTATCTTGATGCGGCATTTGCTGCCAATTTGAATCCACTTGATTTTGCTCAAGAAGGTATTCGTATTGAACTTGAAAATGGTCAACCTGTATATAAAGGTGTTGTTTTTAATGAAATGAAAGGTGCGATGAGTGCGCCGTCTGACCAACTTTATCATCAGTTGGCCCATCATTTATTTCCTGAAACGACTTACCATTACAACTCAGGCGGTGACCCGAAAGATATTCCTGATTTAACGTATGAGCAGTTAGTCGATTTTTATAAAGTACATTACCATCCAAGTAATGCTGTATTCATGACCTTTGGTAATCAAACAGCATATGAACTACAAGAGCAGTTTGAAAAACTAGCTCTACATAAGTTTTCTGCGGGAACAACTCTATATTCTAAGCCCGAAAAACGCTTAGTAGCACCAATTGAAGTAACAGAAAACTATGGTGTTGATAGTGATGATTTAAAAGATAAAACTTATCATGTTCTATCTTGGTTATTACCAGAAGCAAATGACATTAAATTGCGTTTAGGAATGCGTTTAGTTGAAGGGATTTTATTAGAAAATTCAGCTTCGCCACTCCGTCATTACCTGGAAACTTGTGGTTATGCTCAATCTACAGGTCCATTAATGGGCGTAGACGATAGTAATTTTGAAATGACTTTCTACTGTGGTGTTCAAGGTTCAAATCCTGAACATGCGCAAAGCTTTAAAGATGGTGTTCTAAATATTCTGCGTGATGTTGCCGCAAAACCAATTGATAGTAATTTAGTCGATGCAATTTTGCATCAAATCGAGTTACATCAACGTGAAATTAATGGTGATGGTACACCGTATGGTTTAAGTCTAATTTTAAATGGCTTAAGTGGTGCGATTCACCACAATGACCCAATTCAAATCTGGGATGTTGACAGCGCAATTGCACAAGTTAAAGAAGAGTTGAAAGACCCAATGTGGTTATCAAATCTGATTCAAACACATTTGCTCGACAACCCTCATCGCGTACAGATGACTTTAGTTCCAGACCCGACCAAGTCTGTAAAAGAGCAGGAAGCGGAAAAAGCTCGTTTAGCGGCTATTGGTGAAAAGCTAACAGATGCTGATAAGGCTGAAATCATTGCTAAGACTAAGGCTTTAGAGGAACGTCAGGACACTCCTGATAATCTTGAGTTATTGCCAAAAGTAGGTTTGGAAGATGTACCTGCTGACTTGCATATTGTGCAAGGTCAGTTACGCGAAATTATTTGTAATCGTATGGATACGCCGTTGAACTTGTACCATGCGGGTACTAACGGCATTTACTATCAACAAGTACTTATCCAGATCCCTGAAGATATTGTGAAGTCACCTTACTTCAATTTGCTTTCTATTTTGATGGGTGAAGTGGGTGCAGGCGAATATGGCTATCTTGAACTACAAAACTTGCAAACCGCTGTAAGTGGTGGTTTAGGAATGGGCGCTTCTTTACGTAGTAAAGTTGATGATAAAGATAAAATTAGTGCTTGGCTGACTTTAACGACTAAATCGTTGACTCAGAAATTTGATGCAATTCATTTATTAAAATTAGCATTTGAACAGCTTCGATTTGATGAGAAAGAACGAATTATCGAGTTACTGCAACAACGTAAAACACGTTGGCAATCTCGTTTATCTGGTTCAGGTCACAGCTATGCGATGCAGATTGCTTCTCGTAACATGAGTGCTCTGGCTCAACGTGACTATCAAAACACGGGTTTAGGTGCATTGAATTGGTTGGGTGAGCTTGTTACTAAAATTACCCAAGATGATGCCGCTTATGATGAGCTGATTGCAGAATTAAAACGTATTCATAGTAAGTTGTTGCAAGCACCTAAACAGTTCTTACTAGTGTGTGAAGAACATCAATCTGAACGTTTGGTTGAAGAAATCCAGAATGTTTGGGATAAGTTGAATGTTGATACAGCTACAACTGAGTTAACTCAAGTAGAACAAGCTAATGATAATAATCATGAAGCATGGTTAATTCAGGCAAACGTTCAATTCTGTGCGTCTGCATATCAAGCCGTAGAAGTATCACATCCAGATGCGGCTCCATTAATGGTATTGGCAGCTTATTTACGTAACGGATTCTTGCACAGTGCTATCCGTGAAAAAGGTGGTGCTTATGGCGGCGGTGCTAGTTATGATGGAAATGCGTGTTCATTCCGTTTCTTTAGCTACCGTGACCCACGTTTAGCAGAGACGTTTAAAGACTTTGAAGCAAGCGTGCAATGGTTATTAAATACAGAGCAACAACCTCATCAGCTTGAAGAAGCAATTCTTGGTTTAGTGGCAAGTATGGATAAACCAGGCTCTCCAGCGGGTGAAGCGATTACAGCATGTTATGCATTGTTGCATGCGAGAACACCAGCTTTCCGTCGTACTTTGCGCGAAAGATTGTTGCATGTAACATTGGATGATTTAAAACGTGTTGCTCGTCAATATTTAGTAGAGCAAACTCCTGTAAAAGCTGTAGTTGCGCCATTTGCTAAACGTGATGAATTGCAGCAATTAGGTTTTACCATTCAACAAGTTAATTAAAATAAAAATTGGAGATTGAACATGGCGTTCAAACAATTTGAACGCACATCTTTACAGCTAAGCATGGGAATCGTGCTTAGCTGTTTATGTGCGTCTGTAACATATGCTGATACCTTAGCTCCAGCAAACCCTGCCACAGTTGATGCATGTGTTGCTCTTGCTTCGAATGCCGATCGTCTGGCTTGTTACGACTCTGTATTTAAACCAGCAGCTCTTCCTGTTGTGCAAGCCGCTGTAGTACCTGAGCCTGTTAAAAAAATCGATCAGCCTGTTGTTCAACCAGAAACATTTAAAGATAAGGTTGTAGATACAGTTAGTAATATTAAAGTGATTGGTAAAGCACCTACACTTGAACCTACTACTTCTTTGCTAGATCAACGTTGGGAATTATCTGAAAAAAGTAAGCTAGGTGTTTGGAATATTCGTGCTTATCAACCAGTCTATTTACTACCTGTATTTTGGACTAGTGATAAGAATGAATTCCCGAGTAGTCCAAATCCAAATAATACTGTAACGGATGCTCAGAATCTGAAATCAACAGAAAGTAAGTTTCAGATTTCTTTGAAAACCAAAGCTTGGGAAAATATTTTTGGAAATAATGGCGATTTGTGGGTAGGGTATACGCAATCTTCACGTTGGCAGACGTTCAATGCTGAAGAATCTCGCCCATTCCGTGAAACGAACTATGAGCCAGAAGCAAGTTTAATGTTTAGAACGAACTACGAGTTGCTTGGTTTAGATGGGCGTTTGCTTGGAGTTACCTTAAACCATCAGTCAAATGGTCGTTCAGATCCATTATCTCGTAGCTGGAACCGTGTAATTTTTAATGTTGGATTGGAGCGTGGTAATTTTGCTTTAATGCTTCGACCATGGATTCGTCTTGAAGAAGATAGTAAAGATGATAATAATCCGGATATGGAAGATTACATTGGTCGTGGTGATTTAACAGCGTTTTATAAGTGGAAACAGAATGATTTCTCTTTAATGCTGCGTCATTCATTGAAAGGTGGTGATGACTCTCATGGCGCTGTGCAATTTGATTGGGCTTTTCCAATCAGTGGCAAGTTACGCGGACATTTCCAGTTGTTTAACGGTTATGGTGAAAGCCTAATTGATTATAACCATCGAGCAACTTATGCTGGTTTGGGTGTATCGCTCTTGAATTGGTACTAAGACGCTATAAGAAAAGCCGCTTTTAAAGCGGCTTTTTTATTATCCAATTTGAATATTGGCTTGAGGGTGTTTAAGTCGACTCTTTTTCGGAGTAGCGATTAAATAGGCGAGTGTTAAAGGTCCAAGTCGTCCAGCAAACATGAGTAGGCTTAAAATAAATAAACTACCATTATGTAAATCTGGTGTGATTCCACGAGAAAGACCTACTGTACATGCTGCTGAAACAACCTCAAAAAGCAAATTCATAAAATCTGCTTTAGGCTCTAAAAGCAAAAGAATAAAGAAGCCCATGAAAATCAGTATGCTCGTAATAGCAGTTACCGCTAATGCTTTATAGGTGGTTTCGTGAGATACAGAGTGATTAAATATTCTAATTTCATCTGTACGGCGTAAAAATGAAATTACACTAAGTACTAAAATGACAAAGGTGCCAACTTTGATTCCACCCGCTGTACTCAGTGAACCACCACCAATAAACATCAGTAACATCATCAGTAGGGAGCTACTGTTGGTCATTGCACCTGTATCAATGGTATTAAAGCCTGAAGATCGTGGGACTGTTGCTTGAAACCAAGCGTTTAAGGCTTGTTCACCTGAGTTTAACATCCCTAAAGTCGCGGGATTTTGAGCTTCTAAGGCCCATATTAAAATAAAGGCAACGAGGTTGATAATTGCAATAGTGGTAAGAATAAGCTTGCTATTGGGTGTTAGTTTTTTCCATTTTTTGTTTTGTTTAATATCCATGAGCACTAAAAAACCAAGACCACCTAAGGTGTAAAGGATGCTAATGGTTATACAAATAATATAGTTACTCTGGAAATTCATTAAACTATTGGAAAATAATGAAAAACCAGCATTGTTAAATGAGGAAATACTGTAAAAAGCTGCATAATATAAACCGCGTGCAAACCCATAGGTTGGTGCAAAAGCAGCGGTAAGAATAACTGTACCAATCAGCTCAAAAATAAGGGTATAGGTGACAACTCCTTTAGCAACAAAAGTAACTTTTGATAGGCTTGTTTGTCCGAGACTATCTTGAGCCATCATTTGCTGTTTAAGACCAACTTTTGGTGACAAACTTAATGCGGCCAATATCGCAAAAGTCATAAAACCCAAACCGCCAGACTGGATCAGTAATAAAATAATAGTTTGCCCAAAGAGGGTAAAAGATTCATGAATATTTAAAACAGATAGACCGGTAATTGTAACTGCTGAGGTGGCTGTAAAAAGCGCATCCATCCAACTGACATTGCCTGTATTCGCAAATGGCAATTTAAGTAATAAAGTGCCAAAAGTAATAAAGCCTAAAAACCCTAGCGCTAAAAGTGAAGGAGGGCTTAAATTTAAGGTTTTATGAGGCTTGGGATATATGGACATATTCTAGAGTTCGTTTTCTTATAAGAAGCAATTAGAAAGTTTCTTTAACTGTGATAAATGACCTTCTAAAATAAGAATATCATGTGTTTGCAAAGTGAAATTTTCTTCAGTCTCAAACAAAATTTGTTGCTGTCTTTTCACGAGCAATGTTTTGACTTGAGGAGCTTGCTGCATAATGCCATATAAATTGATGCCATTAAGCTTATCTGGGATCTCAATTTTGATAATGTAATGATCATCTTCTAAAGACATATAGCGACTTACCATTGGGTAATTCAGGGCTTGAGCAACTCTTACCCCCATATCTTCTTCAGGATGAATAATCTTATTGATATTAAGGTGTGACAAAATGGTGTGATGAGCTTTGGTTTTTGCCTTTACCCAAATTTTATCAATGCCGAGATTTTTTAAGTTCAGTACACACAAAATACTGGCTTCAATATCTTCACCAATTGCAACAACGACCGCATCACAGTTCTGAATGTTTAATTCATCAAGCACATGTTCGTCAGTAGCATCAGCAATGACGGCATGAGTTAAAACGTCGGCAAGATTTTCGACATTCTTTTTTACCGTATCGATGCCAATAACATCATGATTCAATTTTGTGAGTTCTTGAGCAACTGTTGCTCCAAAACTACCTAAGCCAATGACTGCAAACTGTGCCATGTTGTTCCTTTTTTCCGAGTTAGATCATTATTTTTAAGGATATTTTCTTTAAGATAAAGAGAAGCAATGTAAAGATGCTAGAAATATAAAAGATTGTATAAAAAAGCCGACAACTTTGTCGGCTTGTTCATTAAAACTAAAGATTATTTCAAGAAACGTTTGTAGCCAACATTATCAGTAATTTCTGCATACGGATAATTAATCTGCTCAAGCGTTTCAATCAATCCGTCAGGGTTTTGTTTCGCATCGGTTGCTTGTAAGCCAACTAAAACACGTCCTTCTGCTGCACCATGGTTACGGTAATGGAAGAGGGTAATGTTGTGAGTTGGACCTAAACGAGTTAAGAATGTTAAGAGGGCGCCTGGACGTTCAGGGAACTCAACACGGAACAATCTTTCATCATCTAGATTTGCATGACCACCAATTAAATAACGAATATGTAATTTGGCAACTTCATCGTCAGAAAGGTCATCTACAATATAATCTTGCTGTTTTAATTGTTCCAAAATTTCATGGCGCTCTGCATCTCCACCTTTTAAACTAATACCGACGAATACTTGTGCTTCCTCTGTATTGTTTGCTCGGTAGTTAAACTCAGTGATATTGCGGCCTTGTAAAGCACGGCAGAAGCCTAAGAAAGCACCTTTTTCTTCAGATAGGGTAACCGCATAAATCGCTTCGCGTTGCTCACCTAACTCGGTGCGTTCAGCAATATAACGCAAGCGGTCAAAATTCATATTGGCGCCGCAAACAATCGACACCATATTTTTATTACTGATTTTATGTTCGTGAATATATTTTTTGATACCCGCTAATGCCATTGCTCCAGAAGGTTCAACAATGCTGCGGTTTTCATCAAATGTGTCTTTAATTGCTGCACAGATTTCATCTGTATTTACAGTGACAATATCAGGATCAACAATCGGGCCTGAGTTATCAGATTTGCGCAAACGAATAATATCAAAAGGTAAAGCACCAATTTGGGCAACAGCTGTACCATCTGCAAATAAGCCCACGTGTGGCAAAATGACACGTTCATTTGCTTCTAAAGCTGCTTTTAAACAAGCAGACTCTTCATATTCAACGCCAATAACTTTTACGTGCGGTGCAACTTCACCAAGGTAAGCTGCTACGCCTGAAATAAGACCACCGCCACCTACGGCAACAAACACGTATTCTACATCACGCCATTGACGTAATATTTCATTGGCAATTGTGCCTTGACCTGCAATGACAAGTTCGTCGTCATAAGGTGGAATAAATACAAGACCTTCAACTTCAGCACGTTGTTGAGCATATTTATTTGCGATATCGAAGCTATCGCCATGTAATACGACTTGACCACCTAAGCGTTTAACAGCCTGAACTTTAATGTCAGGTGTTGTGCTTGGCATAACAATAATAGCGGGAATTCCTAATCTTTGTCCTGACAATGCTACGCCTTGAGCATGGTTGCCAGCAGAGGCACAAATCACCCCACGTTCAAGTTGTTCTTTAGGTAATTGACTAATACGGTTATAGGCACCGCGTAATTTAAAAGAAAAAACGGGTTGTAAATCTTCACGCTTAAAACGAATTGTATTGTTTAATTTTTGACTAATTCGTGGAGCTGCTTCGAGAGGTGTTTCAATTGCAACATCATAAACCGTTGCTTGTAAAATTTGTCGTACCACACGAGACAGCATGTTCATCTTCCCTATAACAGTTTAAAATAGGAAATTATTGTAGCAAACCCTTGTGCATTTGCGCCGTTTATTGGCGCATAAATGTCAAAAAATAGTTGAGTGATGTAATGAGCCTATATGCAACCCAAGATGAAAAGAAACAAGCTGCTGCGAAAGCTGCTTTAAAACACTTACCCAAAGGTGGCATTTTGGGTGTTGGGACTGGAAGTACCGTAAATTTTCTAATTGATTTACTCCCAGAATTACAATTAGAAGCAGCTGTGGCAAGTTCTCAAGCAACTGCTGATCGTCTTAAAAAACTTGGTATTGAAGTGGTTGATATGAACCATGTAGGTAGCCTGGATGCTTATGTTGATGGTGCAGATGAGATCGACCGTCATATGCATATGATTAAAGGTGGTGGTGCTGCATTAACACGTGAAAAAATCGTTGCATCAATCGCTAAGAAGTTTGTGTGTATTGTTGATGATTCAAAATGGGTTGATCAACTTGGACGTGATTTCCCATTACCAGTAGAAGTTATTCCAATGGCGCGTTCAGCTGTAGCTCGTAAATTGGTAAGTTTAGGTGGTGATCCGGTTTATCGTGAAGGTGTAGTTACAGATAACGGTAATGTTATTTTGGATGTTTTCAACCTTAATATTTTAAATGCTATTGAGCTGGAAAAAACAATTAACAATATTCCTGGTGTGGTAACTAACGGTATCTTCGCCTTAAATCCGGCAACGATTGCAATTGTTGCAACAAATAATGGTATTGAAGAGCGTACAGCACAGTAATGTCTGCAAAAATGCCAGAGATTAAAATCGTTCGACACGTAAGAGCAAGAAAATTGCGCTTACGTGTTGAGCCTGCTTCAATCCGTCTTACGGTTCCTTTATTCTGTAGTAAGAAGCAAATTCAGCATTTTTTAGCGCAATCTGAACAATGGTTAACCGAAACGTGGAATAAACAACAAAACGTTCAATCGGCATCCATTGATATTCCCTCAGAAATTTATTTTTTTAATAAAGAACAGCCATTTCAAGTCGTTGTTCAAAAGCAGCATCGTGTTTTTCAATTCGACTGGGAAAACAATTCTTTATTTATTAAAGACACACAGCCATATTTGGCATTGCAAAACGCAGTTATTGCCTATGCGAAACAAGAATTACCAGAGCTTTTGAAAGAATTAAGTGAGCACACTCATTTGGCTTATAGGGAGTGTACAATTCGTCGCCCGAAAACTCGATGGGGAAGTTGTAGTAGTCAGCATAATATTATGCTACATGCAGGACTGGTGCTTATGTCACATGAAATTGCTCGCTATGTGGCTATTCATGAGTTGGCGCATACTAAACATTTTGACCATAGTCCTGCATTTTGGGCAGAAGTTGAAAAATACGATCCATATTTTCAAAAACACCGCAGACAACTTAAATCAAATCCATTGCCTGCATGGTGGTATGTTTCAGCTTAATTAAAGGCACATTCTAATTGCGGTGTTTGTAAGCTATCGGGTGCTTTCCGGCTATCTAAACCTGCTTTAGCACTAATAATCTTATTTGCTTTAATAGATAATTGGATAAAGTTGTATTGTTGCGTCGAGTTATTTGGTTCGGCTGAACTTGAATTGAGTAAATAACTTGAGCTGGCAGCATCTGTTTGCAATAAATTATCGGTACTATCAGCACTTAAAGCAGCACGATAAATTTGTGAGCCTTTACTCAAGTCGATTTGACCGTTCGCACGAAAATTAAGCTGACATCCAGTTGAGGTGTCTTCATAGTGACCCACTAAATAGTCTGTAGCTGGTAGGTTTGGATCTGATAGATTGATGCTGGTTAAGCCTTGTTTGCATGGGTAGGTTGATCCATTACACGTCGCTGTGGTGGTAAACCCAACAGCTCTACGGTAATCTCCAGCACCGTCAATGCGAATGAATGTTGTTGAATTTACAGTAGGAACAATTCCTGTATATTGTTTTTTTTGTAGAAGTTCATAACCCGTCTGATCTAAAGACTGTTGTGAATTAGCCTGAGCCAATTGCAAAGTAGATGCTTTTAGGTTGGTTCCAAAGTAATCGCGCGTTACTTTTTGATTAGCTGCAATATCTAACAGCGTATTTTTTAGTGGATCAATATTATCTGGAGCAGGTGTGAAAATAGGAGTGAAGGATGTTTGATCCCCATGAAGTTTTTTCCCATCCAAAAAGCCATCTTTTAAATCAGTTGCTAAACTTTTAACAAGTTCTTGGTAGGTGTTTGCTCCGCCATGAATCGTTGACCAATATTGTAAGTAACCAAAGCTAAGATAACTATCTACATATGTACTAGGTTTAGTAGTTGAGTATCGCAACAAAGTTAAATTCAGAAGGGAATTCGCTGGACTTAAACTTGGAATGTCACCATCTTTAAACGCATTCATTAAGGATTTGTAGACATCTTGAGAAGCTAAATCTACATGTAATTGCTCAATACGGGTTGGGTCAAACGTTTCTTGAGGGAGTTGTCCTGAACGTATGACAGCTCGTTGATAAACTGCTTCACTGCTTGGGCTAATGAATTGAATTCTGCCACTTACACTGTTTGGTGTAATAAATGCATGATAAATACCTGACAAATTTTGGTATTGTGGAGTAATTGGGTCAAACACTTGAGATGAGCTTTGAGTTGTAATTTCTACGCGATATAAACGATTCAATTTTGCAGTAGGAATTTTGACATTAAAGCTATTTAAACTCGCAATTGGAGTATCCACTAAAACAGCGTTGTTGGTGTTGTCATATACCTTAAGTTGAATATTACGCATCTCTACAGGAGTTTTTAAGGTCACATCAGTTGTTGCTTCAGGTGTAGGGTCAACAGGCGTTGGGGTAGTGGGTGAATTGCCTCCACTACTACCTCCACCTCCGCAACCAGTAAGGGCTACACTTAAAATTAATGAGCTTAAGCCAAGGTATGTGCGTAATTTTGTTTCTTTTGATTGTTGAAGCATCCTAGCTCTCCAAAAATTAATCTGGTATTTATTTGCTGATATTTATGTGGTTATGACAGTCCAGTAAGTGCTATCTGATTGTCGCTAAAATTAAAAAAATTAAAATTACCAAGCATGAAATGGTTTTGTAAGCTTGGACATCCTGTCATACTACTGCCCAAGTATAGATTCAAAAATTGAGGTAATGCACGTGATTTCTGTCGGAATTGTTGGTGGAACGGGTTATACAGGCGTTGAACTATTACGTATTTTATTACGACATCCTAAAGCGCAGGTTCGAGTTCTTACTTCACGTACAGAAGCGGGCAAACCAGTTGCAGATATGTTCCCTAATTTACGTGGACATACAGATCTTCAATTTTCAGATTTAAACATTGATGCATTAAAAGAGTGTGATGTTGTATTTTTTGCAACACCACATGGTGTTGCTATGCAACATGCCAAAGATTTAATTGCAGCTGGAACTAAAGTTATTGATTTAGCAGCAGACTTTCGCTTACAAGATCTTGAACAATTTGAAAAATGGTATGGTATGGAGCATGCTTGCCCAGATGTACTAAAAGATTCTGTATATGGTCTAACTGAGTTAAACCGCGAAAAAATTAAACAAGCTCAAGTTATTGGTAACCCTGGTTGCTATCCGACGACTGTTCAATTAGGTTTAGCGCCACTATTAAAATCAGCACAAGCACTGATTGAAACCAAAAATATTATTATTGATGCGAAGTCTGGTGTTTCTGGTGCTGGCCGTAAAGCAAGTTTAGGTATGATTTATAGTGAAAACGCTGATAATTTTAAAGCGTATGGTGTTGCAGGTCATCGTCACCATCCAGAAATTGTAGAAGCCTTAGAAAATATTGCAGGACAAAAGGGTGGATTTGATGGACTCTTATTTGTTCCGCATCTAGTACCTATGATTCGCGGTATGCTGAGTACAATTTATGTAGATTTGACAGAAGCTGGTAAGCAGACAGACTTACAAGCTTTGTATGAAAACTTCTATGCTAATGAAAAATTCGTAGATGTTATGCCTGCAAATAGTTCACCTGAAACACGTAGTGTACGCGGTGCGAATGAACTTCGTATTGCATTATATAAACCACAACCAAATAAACTGATTATTTTGGCGGCTCAAGATAACCTTGTAAAAGGTGCATCTGGTCAGGCTGTACAAAATATGAACCTTATGTTTGGCTTTAATGAAGACGAAGGCTTACAAGGGATTGGTTTATTACCATAAAAAACTCTTTTTTGCTTCACACACATTTAAATTTCGATTTAAATGTGTGTCTTGACTCTGATCTTGAACACTGAGATGACGATGCAAAACTCTGGACAGACGACTTCAGCAGAAAGTTCGTTGCAAAAGAAAAAATTTTTAAACACCAATAAGCCTTTGTTTATTGGTGCTGCTATTTTAATGAGTGGTTGTTTTGCGCTCGGCTATACAATTGGGCACCGTCAAGGTTTAACTGTTGTTGGTTACGATGCAGATGCGGAGCAATTGGTTGAAGTGGTGCAAAAGCAAAAAACAGCTTTAGATGCTGTTAACAAAAGCCTTAATGCAGCGGTGCAAGAGCGTGATGTGGCTGTGACCAATGCAAATGATCTGTTTGAGGCACTTAATCAAGCGAATGCCGATAAGACTCAGCAAGAAGGTATGAGTAATATCTATCGTGAGATTTTGAGACAGCGCGGTGGTTTGAGCTTAACAATCCAAAATCTGGCCATTAAGCCGTTGCCTGAAAATGCTTATGAATATCAACTAGATTTAGTTCAAGTAAGTCCAAGTAAGCGTCGTGCTTTAGGATCGGTTGAAATCAGATTGATCAAAGATACTGAAGTTTTAGTCGTACCGCTTGAAGCGAAGAACTTCAACTTTACTGACTTTGAACGTTTAACAGGTCGCTGGACAATGCCTAAAGGCTTCACGCCTCAATTTATTGAGGTACGTTTAACTGGTGGTTCTGATACACCGATTATTAAACGTTTTAGTTGGCAGCGTGGTAAACCTGTCGAAACATCTTCTGCTTTCGTGGCAGAAATTCCTCAAGCTGAAGCAAATTCACAATAGTAACATCCTATGCGAACAAATAAGCGTCAAACAAACTTAAAAGATATCAAGGCTTCTTTTCAGCAGTCTGGCTATGTCGATTGGCACTTCCACCCACGCTTAAGTGATTCGCAAAACGAAGATCATGATGGAGAGGTTGTTGTACAAACAGCTCCTCCTGAACTCAAGCGTCCCCCATTATATGCAGTCGTATTAATGAATGACGATTACACTCCAATGGACTTTGTAATTGAAATTTTACAACAATACTTTGCAATGAATCTTGACCAAGCAACTCAAGTAATGCTAACAGTACACTATGAAGGTAAAGGTATTGCCGGAGTATATCCAAGAGACATCGCGGAAACTAAGGCAAACCTTGTTAATAATTACGCTCGATCGCAAGGTCATCCATTACTTTGCCAGATTGAGCCTAAAGCATAAGGGGGTTACATGCTCAGTCGTCAATTAGAAGTATCATTACGTTTGGCTGTTAGCATGGCTCGTCAAAAGAGACATGAGTTTCTTACAGTTGAACATTTATTATTAGCATTACTCGACAACGATTCAGCCGTGAATGCATTAAAAGCATGCGGGGCTGATATAGTTTCTTTGCGTAAAGAATTAGAAGAATATGTAGAACAACATACTCCTAAGCTTGGCGAAAATAGCGAGCAAGCTCCTCATCCAACAGAAAGTTTTGACCGCATTTTGCAACGTGCTATTTTCCACGTGCAATCAAGTGGCGGCGATCGTACTGTTGAAGGTGCAGATGTTTTGGTCGCAATGTATTCAGAGCGTGATTCTTTTGCTGTGTATTTACTTAAACGTCATCAAATCAATCGTTTGACATTGACTCAATACTTGTCTCATGGGACACGTAAAGACGAAGTACAGGTTGAAGAAGAAGTTGAAGATATTGAAGGTGAAACTAGCGCAAGCAATGCAGGGCCACTTGAGCTTTATACGCTGAATCTAAATATTGAAGCGCAAAAAGGCAAAACTGACCCACTGATTGGTCGTGAAAAAGAAATTGAGCGTACAGCACAAATTCTGTGCCGCCGTCGCAAAAACAATCCATTGCTTGTAGGTGATCCGGGTGTGGGTAAAACCTCGATTGCCGAGGGTTTAGCATGGTTAATTGTGAATGGTAAAGCACCTAAACCTTTAAGTCAGGCTGAAATTTATAGTCTGGACATTGGTGCATTAGTTGCTGGAACGAAATATCGCGGTGACTTTGAAAAACGTTTAAAACAACTGCTTAATGCATTGAAGAAAAATCCAAATGCGATTTTATTCATTGATGAGATTCATATGATCATTGGTGCAGGCTCAAGTATGGGCAGCACAATGGATGCTTCAAATCTTATTAAGCCAGCTTTAGCTAATGGTACTTTACGTTGTATTGGTTCAACGACTTTCCAAGAATATCGTCAGGTTTTTGAAAAAGACCATGCGTTATCACGTCGTTTCCAAAAAATTGATGTTAATGAGCCAAGTATTTCGGAAACGATTGATATTTTACGTGGATTGAAAACTAAGTTTGAAGATTTCCACCACGTACAATATGACGATAAGGCTTTGGTATCAGCTGTAGAGCTTTCTGCTAAGTTCATTAATGATCGTTTCTTGCCAGATAAGGCAATTGATGTCATCGATGAAGCAGGTGCTCAACGCCGTTTGAAAGCTGAAAGTGATGATAGCTTGATTACTGTAGAGAATATCGAAGATATCGTTTCTAAGATTGCTCGTATTCCACCAAAAACTGTGTCTAAAGATGATAAGTCAGTGCTTGAAAATCTTGAGCGTGATTTAAAACGTGTGGTGTTTGGTCAAGATGAAGCAATTACTGCATTAGGCTCAGCGATCAAATTATCTCGTGCTGGATTGAAGTCACCAGATAAACCAGTGGGTAGTTTTGTTTTTGCTGGTCCAACAGGTGTAGGTAAAACTGAGGTTACTAAGCAACTCGCTAAATTATTGGGTGTAGAGCTTGTACGTTTCGATATGTCTGAATATATGGAACGTCATGCAGTTTCACGCTTAATTGGAGCACCTCCAGGGTATGTGGGTTATGACCAAGGTGGTTTGCTTACTGATGCGATTCACAAAAATCCGCATTGTGTCTTGTTGCTTGATGAAATTGAGAAAGCACATCCAGATGTGTTTAATCTATTGCTACAAATCATGGATCATGGTGCTTTAACGGATAACAATGGACGTAAGTCAGATTTTAGAAATGTGATTATTGTTCTGACTACGAATATTGGAGCAGAAAGTATTTCTCGCGCGAGCATTGGTTTCACGGAACAAGATCATAGTTCTGATAACCAAGAAGCGATGAAACGTGCTTTCTCTCCAGAGTTCCGTAACCGTCTAGATGGTGTTATTCAATTCAAAGCATTGCCAACAACTGTGATTGAGTCTGTAGTCGACAAATTCTTGACAGAATTACAAGCGCAATTGGATGAAAAACAAGTTGTTCTTGATGTTGATCAAAGTGCACGAGATTGGTTAGCTACAAATGGTTATGACCGTTTGATGGGTGCTCGTCCAATGCAACGTCTCATTCAAGAACACTTGAAGAAACCACTCGCTGAAATGATTCTGTTTGGTGAACTTGCAGATCATGGTGGTAACGTGGCTGTATCGGTGAAAAAAGAAGATGGCAAAGCTGTCGGCTTAAAACTTGAAGTGTTTGAAGATCATCATACGGCAGAACCAGCATAACTTATGTTAATTGATAGTCTTGCTATAACCCGAATACTCAGTGTATTCGGGTTATTTATTATCACAGCAATTGCTGAAATTCTTGGTTGTTATTTTCCTTATCTGATTTTAAAAGAGGGCAAGTCGGCTTGGCTGTGGCTACCTACGGTCTTAAGTCTGGCTATCTTTGTATGGTTGTTAACTTTACATCCAGCAGCTTCTGGGCGCATTTATGCGGCCTATGGTGGTATTTATATTTTTACTGCGCTTATGTGGCTACGCTTTGTTGATCAGGTGGGATTAACAAGATGGGATATATTAGGTGGTCTAATTGTGCTTTGTGGAGCTAGTTTAATTATTTTGCAACCTCAAGGGTTGATTCGTTAATGCCTCATTGAATCAAATCTTAAGCGAGAAAATAAGAAGTTTTTTTCAAAAAAAAGACTTGTCAAACTCATCAACAATGCGTATTTTAGATTTAAGGAACATTTTTTAATATTTGAGATAAAGATGTTAAATCAATCTGTGAACACTAACGCTTATTATTACTTTTGGCAATTTAGATAGTTGCCTGAGCGTATTCGGGCATGAGAAAGTTGCCCATCACAGTTAATACCTGATCGGCAACCCCGATCAGGTTTTTTTATGCTTTATCTTTTTAGAATCGAGGAACTTAAAATGAACAACATGACTTATTCGTACTTTAGCAACTTTTATTGGTTTTACTTTTGCTTACCTTTACCAACGAATAGATCCAAAACGCTCAAATAAATGATCGGACTGAGTAGATTGCAGTCCCAAGGAAAAAACCAATGAATGCCCTAAATACTTTACTGACTCAAACCAATACAAAAGAAACACCAGTTAGTTTACCTATCCAGTTAAAAGCGAAATACCTGCTTGCACACTCTTTCGCACGTCAAATTGCCGAACACCGCCAAATTATTCAAAATATTCTTAACGGCAACGATCATCGTCTAATGGTAATTACAGGGCCTTGTTCAATTCATGATCCAGTTGCAGTACTTGAATACGCTGAAAAACTGCAAAAATTACAAGAAAAAGTTAAAGATCAGATTTTTATCGTGATGCGTACATACATTGAAAAACCACGTACCACAGTTGGTTGGAAAGGGTTCATGTATGATCCAAATTTAGATGGTTCATCAAATTTACAACTTGGTTTAGAAAAATCTCGTGAACTCTACCTACAGATTATTGAAAAGGGTTTGCCAATTGCGAGTGAAATTTTAAGTCCAATGGCAACTGGCTATTTTGATGATTTATTGGCTTGGGGTGCAATTGGAGCTCGCACAAGCGAATCTCAGATTCACCGTGAAATCTCAAGTCATATGCCATACAGTATTGGTTTCAAGAATGGTACTGATGGTTCTATTCAGATTGCACTAGATGCGATTCAATCCGCGCAAAATGAGCATCAATTTTTAGGAATGAATCAACAAGGCTTGCCTTCAGTGATTCAGAGTGCTGGAAATCCATTACCTCACTTGATCTTGCGTGGTGCGAATCATGGGCCAAATTACGATTTGGCTTCAATTCAGGCGATACGCGAAAAGTACAAACAAAATTTACCTGCACTGGTGATTGATTGTAGTCATGGTAACAGCGGTAAGGATCCATTGCGTCAGCCAGAAGTTTTACAGCAAATCGTTGCTGAACGTTTAAAAACACAAGTTCGAGGTGTCATGATTGAAAGTCATTTGGTTGATGGTAACCAAAAGATTTCTTGTGATATGACTTATGGCCAGTCAGTAACTGATGGTTGTTTAGGGTGGGAAAAAACAGAGCAGCTTTTATTAAATGTCTCGAAGCAATTAAAGACAAAAGAATTAGCTCATTCCGCTTAATTATTTATGGACTTTAAAAAGGGATCTGTAAATAGATCCCTTTGTTTTTTTAAGAAGCATGCTTGAGTTCGGATAAGAATGTAGTGATTTCATGACCAAACTTTTTAGGCTCGGTTAATAAAGGTGTATGGCCTGAACGTTCAAAATATATTGCTTTTGCATGCTCAACGCTATGTGCAATTAGTGTCTGACCAGTTTCTGGATAAAGTGTCGAATTACGACCAATAAAGAAAGTGGTAGGACATGCTAACTGCTGAATTGCTTCTCGATAATCTTCATTATGATAAAGATAGTTTTCAACATACCAAAACAAATAATCTAAACGTTGAATAGGTAATAAATATTTTTGTAGAAAAGGCTGTTTTAAAGCTGTTTTAAAAACTAGTGGACTAAATGGATTGCTACTTTGTAACTCAATAAAATCTACCCATAGACGGACTAGTTCTTGTCGATCTGGAAGTGATAGCTCATAAAGGTATTTGGCATTTTTATGCTTTAGCAATAATTGATAAATATCATTTAATAATTGTTTGAACTGAGTGTGAAGAGGGCCGAATAAACCATATTCCCAAGTTGAATCTACTGATATTTTGGGTGTCTGATCAATATGTAAATAGGCTTTTAACTGCTGTGCCAGTTGAGCGTGTTTCATGCCATGCATGGCAGTTGTCGCGCCCATTGAATAACCCATCAAGATAAAGTTATCGAGTTTTAATTGATCTATCAAATGAGCAACATCTTGCCAATGACTAGAAATGGCATCTTGCTCGGGAATTGCACAATTTTTTGACCCACCGAAACCACGCCAGTCTGGAATAATAAACTCATATTCTTTACGGTTTGCATAAATAAACGGTAGCCACTGCCAACTTTGCATGCCAAGGCCAGATAAAACCAAAACAGGCTCACCACGACCAACACGGCGTACAAATAAATTTTCCTGATCGGGCATGGTGTAATACGGCATGGCTATTCTCCAGATGGGTTATCTTGGGCAAAGCGTTTTAATTGAGGGATGACTTGTTCCAACCATTTGATCCATTCACTTTCCATCGTAATTCCAAGTTCTAAGATCATTTTGTGGATGTATAACACACGGTCATTTAGATCATCACTGTCTTTAAAATCTTTATCATAAATACTTTGATAAAGTTTGAGCTTCTCTTGATGTAAACCAAGATGCCTTAACAGTTCAGGTAATATCTGATTATTGCTCAATTGTGCTTCTGCACGCAATCTAACCATTAAATCATCACGAAGCTGCGCAGGTTCACTTTGTTGAGTCATCCATGAGGCTAGTTCTATACGACCCAGTTGTTCGACCTGATAGGTTTTTTTACGGCCATTATCCATTTCATTTTCTAAAGTGGAAACCCAGCCTTTTTTAAGCATGTTATTGAGTTCACGATAAATTTGCTGGTGAGTGGCATTCCAGAAAAAGCCCATTGAGCGGTCAAAGCGACGGGCAAGTTCAAACCCCGTACTTGGACGTTCAAGCAAGCTGGTCAATAAAACATGAGGAAGTGACATGGCAATCCAGTTTGTAAGCAAAAGTAAAGTGTGACTCATGAGATTATGCAACATGTTGCATAAAAGTCAAAATTTGATTATAAATTTATGCAACAAGTTGCATTAGCAAGCTTATTGCTAGCCATAGGAGAAAATATGTCAGCTTATCCACATTTATTAAAGCCACTTGATTTAGGCTTTACTACTTTAAAAAATCGTGTGCTTATGGGGTCGATGCACATTGGATTAGAAGAAGCACCGCAAGGATATGAGCGCATGGCTGCGTTTTATGCTGAGCGTGCGAAAGGTGATGTGGGATTAATTGTAACTGGCGGTGTTTCTCCAAATGATGATGGTGTTGTATTTAGCCACGGCACCAAACTAGATACAGTTGAAGAAGCTGAAAAACATAAAGTGATTACCCAAGCTGTCCATGAAGCTGGGGGTAAAATTGCTATGCAGATTTTACATACGGGTCGTTATTCTTATCAGGCAAATAACGTTGCACCTTCAGCAATTCAAGCACCGATTAATCCGATTAAGCCTAAAGCTTTAAGTTCTGCCGAAGTACAACAAACCATTGATGACTTTGCTAACTGCGCCAAACTTGCTCAGTATGCGGGCTATGATGGCGTAGAAATCATGGGCTCTGAAGGTTATTTAATTAATGAATTTATTGCAGCTCGAACGAATCATCGTGATGATGAATGGGGTGGTAGTTACGAAAATCGTATCCGCTTTCCAATTGAAATTGTAAAGCGCACGCGTGCTTTAGTTGGTGAAAATTTTATCATTATTTATCGTTTATCTATGCTTGATTTAGTTGAAGGCGGTTCAAGTTTTGATGAAGTGATTCAGCTTGCAAAAGAAATTGAAAAAGCAGGCGCAACAATTATCAATACAGGTATTGGCTGGCATGAGGCACGTATTCCTACAATTGCAACCAAAGTTCCTCGTGCTGCGTTTACATGGGTTACTGAAAAACTTAAAGGTGAAGTGTCTATTCCCTTAGTTACTTCTAACCGAATTAATACGCCTGAAATGGCTGAACATGTATTGGCATCTGGTCATGCTGATATGGTGTCTATGGCACGACCAATGTTGGCAGATGCTGAGTTTGTCTTGAAAGCAAGTGAAGGCCGCAGTGATGAAATTAATACGTGTATTGGGTGCAACCAAGCTTGTTTAGATCATATTTTCTCAATGAAAATTGCAACTTGTTTAGTAAACCCGCGCGCATGTTATGAAACTGAACTGATCTTTAAAGAAGCTCGGGTTAAAAAGAGTATCGCTGTTATTGGCGCAGGTCCGGCAGGTTTAAGTTTTGCGGTATATGCAGCTGATCGCGGACATCAAGTTAAAATTTTTGAAGCAAGTCATCAAATTGGTGGTCAGTTTAATATTGCAAAAACAGTTCCTGGAAAAGAAGAGTTCTACGAAACTTTACGCTACTTTAGTCGTCAAATTGAATTGCGACCAAACATTGAACTTGTGTTAAACCATCAAGCAACTTACGAAGAATTAAGCCAAGCAAATTTTGATGAAATTGTGGTTGCAACAGGTGTAACACCTCGTCAATTACAGTTTGAGGGAATTGATCATCCTAAAGTGCTGAGCTATTTGCAGGTTTTAAAAGAGCGTGTACCAGTAGGACAACGTGTTGCCATTATTGGAGCAGGTGGTATTGGCTTCGATACAGCTGAATATCTTACTCATGAAGGTGAAAGTGGCAGTTTAAATCCAGAAAAGTTCTATGAAGAATGGGGAATCGATACTCAATATGAACATGTAGGTGGTTTAAAACAACCAAAAGTTGAGGCATCTGAACGAGAAATTTATTTACTGCAACGTAAAACTGCTGCTGTAGGCGCTGGTTTAGGGAAAACAACAGGCTGGATTCATCGTACAGGACTAAAAAATCGTCAGGTCAAAATGTTTGCTGGTGTGCAATACGACAAGGTAGACGATCAAGGCTTACATATAACTATAGATGGAAAACCAAGTGTACTTGAGGTTGACCATGTGGTGATTTGCGCAGGCCAAGAGTCATTTACTGCAATGTATGATCAATTAAAAACAGATGGAAAAAATGTTCATTTAATTGGTGGCGCTAAAGAGGCGGGTGAACTGGATGCAAAACGTGCAATACGCCAAGGTGCTGAATTAGCAGCGACACTATAAATTTTTATGGGCATTTCTTTTAAAGAGAAATGCCCGTTACTTCTTTGGTTAAATTATAGGATATAAAAACAATGACACTCGAAACAACAAAACAGTCTTTAGAAAAATGGCATGAAATGGTTCAGGCTGGTAACTTATCCGATCTAAATGACTTGCTAGCGGATGACGTGGTTTTTCGCTCACCAGTTGCTTACAAACCTTATGAAGGAAAGCAGGTTGTTTTCTTCATTCTTACCAATGTGATTCAGGTGTTCGAAGACTTTACTTATCATCGTGAGTTCTACACAGAAGACGGTGAAAATGTAGTGCTTGAGTTCAGTGCCAATGTCAGTGGTAAATCATTAAAAGGTATTGATATGATTCGTTTTAATGAACAAGGCAAAATTATTGATTTTGAAGTAATGATTCGTCCAATGAGTGGCTTAGCTGCATTGGCTGAACAAATGGGTATAAGAATTGCTAAGTTTCAACCTCAATAATTTTAGTAAATAGCCTAAGTAAGATAGAGATCAATAAAATGTGGTTAAAGCTTTCAACTCTAGCATTGCTTCCTGTACTGTTTGTACAGGGAGCAAAGGTTCGTAAGAATACGCCACGCTTGCTAGAAGCCAGTGGTGAGAGACAAGGCATCGTTGGCAAGGGAAGACCTCTATCATTGCTTATTTTAGGAGACTCTGCCGCAGCAGGTGTTGGGGTAGAAAACCAAAAAGATGCTTTATCTGGTGCAATTATTTCTGAGTTGCAAGATCAATATTCGATACGCTGGAAACTGCATGCAAAAACCGGTGATACAACTAAGCTGGTTTTTCAAGCAGTACAGCATTTAGAGCAGCAAAATTACGATGTGGTGGTTACGTCGATTGGTGTTAATGATGTCACGAAATTAACCTCAGCAAGTTCATGGATAAAACAACAAAAACAATTATTTCAATATATACAGGCACATTTTCAGCCTAAGCTCATTATTGTTTCTGGTGTTCCGCCAATGCAGCATTTCCCAGCGTTACCAAATCCATTGGCTTGGTTGTTTGGAAAATATGCGGAACAAATGAATCAGGTACTAGATAAATGGTTAGAATCACAAAACCAATTTAAGTTCATTCAATATGATATTGAGCATTTTCAAGCGATGAATCTGCCTATGGCAAGTGATGGTTTTCATCCGAGTAAGGAAATTTATGCAATTTGGGGACAACAGGTTGCAGCCTTAGTGCGGCAATCATTTAACTCATAATCAGAGGTAGTGATTGAAAATGGGCATATCTACTTTAAATAAAATTAAAGCTTTCGGTTCAGAATTGTTCGATTTGGTATTAGGTGCTGAACAGCCAAAAATCTATTATGATCCAAATGGGAAAATAAAAGATATTCTGGAGAAATTGCCCCAACTCAAGCAAAAATATCGGCCCACACCGTGGTTAAGCAACAATCACGTTCATCTTTTATATTTTGATATTATTAGAAAAAAAACCATTAAGCTTGAATATGATCGTATTGATCAGCTCACCATGAAAGATGGTGGCGTAACTGCGATCGCGTGGTATGGCTATGATCTTCCTCCAGATACTCCAACAGTTGTCATTATGCATACCATTACAGGGACCCCTGAAAGTATGCGTGAACTTGTGAAAGATATACATCACTATACAGGATGGAGAATAGCGCTATGCTTACGCCGTGGGCATGCTGGCTTACCTATGCCTGTACCACAGATTTCTCTTTTTGGATCAACAAGCGATCTTAAAGAGCAACTTGAACATATTCAAAATTTGTTTCCTAAATCGGATTTATACGCTGTAGGTTCCTCTGCTGGAACAGGACTACTGGTTCGCTACTTAGGAGAGCAAGGTACTGACACGCCATTTAAAGCTGCCTTTGCAATGTGTCCAGGCTACAATACAGAGATAGGCTTTAAAAATGTTCATCCGTTTTATAGCAAAATGATGACCAAAAAGTTATTCAAGTATTTTATTCATCCTTATCAAAATACATGGAACCAACTTTCTTCTATTGAAAAAGTTCTGGCGACCACAAGTCTGGAAGAGTTTGAGAAAGAATATTTTGAAATGGCTGGCTTTGAAGATTATCAAAGCTATTGCCAAGCCATTAATCCAATTTATGTATTTGAGAATGTCAAAATACCATTAATGATTCTTAACGCTGAGGATGATCCTGTCTGTTCTATTAAAAATTTGGAACCTTACAAAGAAACGATTCAGCAAATGAGTAATATTGCGGTAATCACCACAAAAAAAGGAAGTCATTGTGGCTTCTATGAAGGTTGGAAAAGTACATCATGGGCTGCCAAATTAATATCAAATTATTTTTTGGTCGAACATAAGCAATAACGGTAACTTTGCAATAAGTTAAATAAAGCCCATTCAATAGATGGGCTTTATAATTTTATTAGATCAAGATAAAAGCAATTTGGGATCTTTTAGTCCAATTTTGATTTTTGTGCTAGCCACGAGGTCTTTTTCATCTGTTTGGTTGGGATGAAAATCAAAGCGATAATAATCAAAAAATTGGGGGATCAATGTTCTATATTGTTTATTCGCAAAACTAAAGAACTTACGCCAAGATTTGAAATTTAAAAGTTGATGATCCCGTTTCATAAGAACAAATTGATAAATTGTTGAAAAACTGGTAATCAAAAATAGACTTAAAGTAAAGACTGTAATGCGAGGAAGGTATGCGCTTAAGCCACTTCCATATAAATGTTGGTAGAGATCAAAGGCCACAGCTTTATGTTCAGTTTCTTCAATACTATGCCATAGCCATAAATTGCGAATAGTTGAGTCTGTCATCAATTCATTAACGGATTGCATCATGCTAACCACAAGTACTGCTGTGTAGTGTTCTAGACCTACTGTTACAAGCAAATTCCATTTTTTACTAAAAACTTTTTCAATAGCTTTTAAAACGATGCCAGTTACTTTTTCTAAAGATTGAGGATCTAAACCATATTGCTGTGCACTTACATGAAAAGCATGATGTTCTTTCGAATGCATTGCTTCTTGGCCAATAAAAGCACTGATTTCCCGATCTAAAATTTCATTCGACTTTGCTTTGGCGCGTAAAGCTCGAACAGAGCGAACAAAATATGATTCACCTTCAGGGAACAATGTTGATAAACCAGTAAAATAATGTGTAAAAGTAGGCTCGTTATTACACCAGTAGCGAGGTACGTTTTCAAAATTATAGTCCATACGACGGACTGGAAATGAGGCGGGGACACGATTTGATACTGTATTCATTCTAGGCTCCAATCTTCTTTTAATTAAAGTTCCAAAAAGGAACTTGATCAAAAACTACACCGCCCTATATCTATCGTCAATGCTTTTTTTGGCAGAAAAAGTAGATTGTCCCTAATTGATAACTAAGAAAACTTTAAAGATAAATAGAAAGAAAAGTAAAACTTATTATTGTGTTGATAATTTAAATAATATTTAAAAAGCCCAAACTGATGGTTCA
Organism: Acinetobacter sp. LMB-5; assembly: GCF_001541635.1. NCBI lineage: Bacteria > Pseudomonadati > Pseudomonadota > Gammaproteobacteria > Moraxellales > Moraxellaceae > Acinetobacter > Acinetobacter sp. LMB-5. The sequence continues at coordinate 185,687 of NZ_LRDR01000010.1, forward strand.
ATTTGGGCATATTCGCATACGAACTTAGTTCTTAAGCGCTGGAGTAGCAGCCGCAATTGCAGCAGCAACAGCATCATCTTCACTTTGAGCTGGTTCAGCTGGCTTAGATGGTTTTGGCTCTGTTTTTGGCTCAGGCTTAGGTTCTGGTTTTGGTTTCGGCTCTACTTTAGGTTGCTCAGAAACTGTTGTTTGTGAACCTTGATCAGGTTGGGCAGGGCGAGTTTCACGGCGAATTTCAGTTGTCGTATTTGCTGTTTCTTCGTGATGCACCTCAACTTGCGTTGGTTCCTGAGTTTGAGCTTCTTCAGTTTGAACACTTTCTAAAGACTCAAATTTTGCAGGTTCAGCAGGTGTAGGTTCTGAAACAGCAGTTTCAACCTTTTCTTGCTCTTCTTCTTTAGGTGTTTCTTTTTTGACACATGCGGTTAACAATAGTCCAGCAGCAATTGCAGCACAGATTAAAAGTTTTTTATTTGCCATTGTCCTAAACAACATTTAATTGAGGAGCTGGCATTATAACAGCAAAAGAGAATGAAAAAATCATGTGAGATTGACCTAAATTTTTATTAAAAATGCTGATAGAATAGCCAGTTGTTTAATGATCTTTGAATTGATGCGGTTTGACTTTGCTTTATAGGGGCAGAGTACAGTAAAATTGCCAAACATTGTAGGCCGATTTCGGCTTGATTGTACGAGAAACTTAATGACCCATTTTATTTTTGTCACTGGTGGTGTAGTTTCATCGCTAGGTAAAGGTATTTCTGCTGCTTCAGTTGCTGCACTTTTGGAAGCCCGTGGCTTAAAAGTCACAATGGTTAAAATGGATCCCTACATTAATGTCGATCCAGGGACAATGAGCCCTTTCCAACATGGTGAAGTTTTTGTCACAGAGGATGGTGCCGAAACTGATCTAGACTTGGGTTATTACGAACGTTTCTTACGTCGTGCGAAAATGACCAAACTTAATAACTTTACCAGTGGTCGTGTATATCAGGACGTTTTAAATAAAGAACGTCGTGGTGACTACCTTGGTGGTACAGTTCAAGTTATTCCACATATTACCGACAACATTAAAGAACGCGTACTTCGCGCAGGCGAAGGCTACGATGTTGCAATCGTAGAAATTGGCGGTACGGTAGGTGATATCGAATCACTTCCATTTATGGAGTCAGTTCGTCAGTTAATGGTTGAGCTTGGTCATAAAAGAACCATGCTTATGCATTTAACTTTGTTGCCATATATCAAATCTGCAGCAGAGCTTAAGACAAAACCAACTCAACACTCTGTAAAAGAGTTGCTTTCGATTGGTATTCAGCCGGATATTCTTATCTGCCGTACTGAATATGATGTGGATGTTGACACTAAACGCAAAATTGCATTGTTCACTAACGTAGAAGCGCGTGCTGTAGTGGTATGTAAAGATGCGAAAACGATTTATCAAATTCCACGCACATTCTATGAACAAAACGTTGATGACTTGATCTGTGAGCGTTTTGGATTTAATGATCTTCCAGAAGCAAACCTAGAAGATTGGGACAATGTAGTCGAAGCATTACTAAATCCTGAATACACTTTACGTGTAGCTATGGTTGGTAAATATGTTGAATTACCAGATGCTTATAAGTCTGTGAATGAAGCGTTATTACACGCAGGTATTAAAAATCGCGTAAAAGTACAAATCGATTATGTCAACGCTGAAGAACTTGAAAGCCAAGACGTATCTATTTTAAGTACAGCTGACGCAATTTTAGTTCCAGGTGGTTTTGGTGAACGTGGTACTGAAGGCAAAATGAAAGCTATTCAATACGCACGTGAAAACAAAATCCCATTCTTGGGTATTTGTTTAGGCATGCAATTGGCTGTTATTGAATACGCTCGCCATGTTGCAGGTATGCCAGAAGCTTCTTCTACAGAATTTAACCGTTCTACAAAATATCCACTCATTGGTTTAATTACTGAATGGTTAGATGAGCGCGGTGAATTACAACAACGCAGCCTTGAGTCTGACCTAGGTGGAACTATGCGTTTAGGTGCTCAAAAATCTGAATTGGTTGAAGGCACAAAAACACGTGAAGTCTACGGTAAAGCTGAAATCACTGAGCGTCATCGTCACCGTTATGAAATGAATAACCGTTTCATCGAGTCGATTGAACAAGCTGGTATGAAGATTTCAGGTTACTCTTCAGCACAACATTTAGTTGAAACTGTAGAAATTCCTGAACATCCTTGGTTTATTGCTGTACAATTCCACCCGGAATTTACAAGTTCACCACGTGATGGACATCCATTATTTGCTAGTTTTATTGACGCTGCAAAAACACAGCATCAAAAAAGTAAATAATGCGATTTTAAATAAACTGGGAAAGTTTAAATGTCACAATTAAAACCACAAGAAGTTGTACGTTTAGGCGATATACAAATGGCAAATCATTTGCCATTTGTATTATTTGGCGGAATGAACGTACTTGAATCAAAAGATTTAGCTTTTGAAATTGCAGAAACGTATGTTGATATTTGCAAACGCTTAGATATTCCTTATGTATTTAAAGCGAGTTTCGATAAAGCAAATCGTTCTAGTCTGCATTCATTCCGTGGTCCTGGACTTGAAAAAGGTATCGAATGGTTAGGTGATATTAAAAAACATTTTAATGTTCCTATCATTACTGATGTGCATGAGCCATATCAGGCTGCGCCAGTCGCAGAAGTAGCCGATATTATTCAATTACCCGCTTTCTTAAGTCGTCAGACTGATCTTGTCGAGGCGATGGCAAAAACACAGGCTATTATTAATATTAAGAAAGCCCAGTTTTTAGCACCTCATGAAATGCGTCATATCCTGCATAAATGTTTAGAAGCAGGAAACGACAAACTTATTCTTTGTGAACGCGGTTCAGCATTTGGTTATAACAATCTTGTTGTAGATATGCTTGGCTTTGACACAATGAAAGAAATGAATGTGCCAGTTTTCTTTGACGTGACACATGCGTTGCAAACCCCTGGTGGTCGTGCTGACTCAGCAGGTGGTCGTCGTGCTCAAATTACAACTTTGGCACGCGCTGGAATGGCAACTGGCTTGGCTGGATTGTTCTTGGAAGGACACCCAGACCCAGAACATGCAAAATGTGATGGACCTTGTGCATTACGTATGTCGCAACTTGAACCGTTCTTGGCACAAATAAAAGAATTGGATACTTTAGTTAAAGGATTCAAAAAGTTAGACACCCATTGAGTTGTTTTATAACCCTTACGCTGCTTTAACCGCAGCTCATATTCATTCAAAGAGGAATTGTTCATGAGCCAAATCGTTGACATTCGTGCACGTGAAATTTTGGACTCTCGTGGTAACCCAACCATCGAAGCAGACGTAATTTTAGAATCTGGGGTTGTTGGTCGTGCATGTGCACCATCTGGTGCTTCAACTGGTTCTCGTGAAGCTTTAGAACTACGTGACGGTGATAAATCGCGTTACTTAGGTAAAGGCGTTCGTACAGCAGTTAATAACGTTAATACGTTGATTCGTGATGCTTTGTTGGGTAAATCAGTTTTTGAGCAAAAAGACATTGATAATACAATGATCGCGCTTGACGGAACTGAAAACAAAGAGAAATTAGGTGCTAACGCAACTTTAGCTGTGTCATTGGCTGCTGCGCGCGCTGCTGCTGAAGAAAAGAAACTTCCTCTTTTCCAATACATCGCAGATCTTCGTGGTCAAACAATTTTGACAATGCCTGTACCGATGATGAACATCTTAAATGGTGGTGAGCATGCGGACAACACTGTTGATATTCAAGAGTTCATGATCGAGCCTGTAGGTTTCACTTCATTTGCTGAAGCTTTACGTGCTGGTGCTGAAGTATTCCATTCTTTAAAATCAGTTTTAAAGAAACAAGGTTTGAATACTGCTGTAGGTGATGAAGGTGGTTTTGCTCCTAACTTACGTTCTAACGAAGAAGCAATTCAAATCATTTTACAAGCAATTGAATTGACTGGTTACAAAGCTGGTTCAGACATGATGCTTGCACTTGACTGCGCATCTTCAGAATTCTACAAAAACGGTCAATACGTTTTAGAAGGTGAAGGTAACCGTGCATTTACAAGCCATCAGTTTGCAGATTATTTAGCTGGTCTTGTAAATCAATATCCAATTATCTCAATCGAAGATGGTCTTGATGAGTCTGATTGGGAAGGCTGGAGCTACTTGACTTCAATCCTTGGTGATAAAATCCAATTGGTTGGTGATGACTTGTTCGTAACTAATCCTAAGATTTTACAACGTGGTATTGATGAAAAAGTTGGTAACTCAATCTTAATCAAATACAACCAGATCGGTACTTTGACTGAAACTTTAGATGCAATCTATCTTGCTAAAGCAAATGGTTATTCGACTGTTATTTCTCACCGTTCTGGTGAAACAGAAGATTCTACTATTGCTGACTTAGCAGTAGGTACAGCTGCTGGTCAAATCAAGACTGGTTCACTTTGCCGTTCTGACCGTGTGTCTAAGTACAACCAATTACTTCGTATTGAAGAATTGACTAAAGCTGCTTACCGCGGTAAAGCTGAATTTAAAGGTTTAAACTAATCTTTAAATAAAAAGTTAAAATTAATTTTTTAACATTTGAAGGTGCTATTTTCTGTTTTTAATAGGAAATAGCACCTTTTTTATTATCCTAATCGGCGTGTTTTTAAAGACTCAGCCCAACTGTGATGTTTACAGCGGGTACATTCTTGATCGATCTTATTTAAAATTTTTGTTTCACCACATTTCATACATGAATAAAAAGTATTAATTTTCAGTACATCGGCTTTAATGTAGGCATCAGGGAATAGTGGCAAGCCCCATTTTACATCTTCATCCTCAAAATAAAGCAGACTGAGAATACCGTCCGACTCCAACAAGGCTGTTCTTACTTGTCCAAGGTGCTCAACATTTTGTTGACGCATTTCTGAGAAAAACTCATCATGCGAATATGATTGTTTTTGGAAATCTTTGTAGACTACAAGGCCATCCTTAACAATACAAAGCGCTTTTCCTTCTAGTAAATCTTCAATTTTTTTATGCTTTACCATACTCCATGTAGCAAAGCGATAAAGAAAAAGGATAACAACAAACGCGACGAAGGCATGGGCAATAGGTAAGTCTTCGGTAAACATCGGGTCACCGGCGGCTGAACCTAAACATAAAATAATTGCGAGTTCAAAAAGGGAGAGCTGACGTATACCTCGTTTACCGGATAATCTTAAAAAACTAATAATGATGATGAACATTACGGTACATCGAACCAAAATTTCTAAAACAAATTTCCAAGTCGTGTCACCAATGAAAATATTAAAAAAATCCATTTTTTTCTCCTTATTAAAATAGTTAGAAGAGATCCTTATAAATTCTTAACAAAGTAAAAAATAAAAAAATATACTTTTTAGGTAGTTATTGGTTAAAAGCTCGAAATATATGTGACTTTTTATAAATTTATTTCAACTAATTCTCTACAAAGGAGTTTACTGTTGATAGCGTGACCAAGCTGATTTATTGCAAAGTAGATCTATTAAAAAGTACTTTTACTTTATATGAGCTTGTATTTACATGAGAGATAAAAAATATAAAAGATATACTTTGTGGGTGGTTTCTTATTATTAAATAAATTCTCCTTAAGAAAGATATGACTATGAATATGATTAATAATAAAAAATTTATTATATTTAATAAGATAGTTTAACGACAATTAGAGGTATAGGGGATAGCATCTAAACGTTTTTGAAAAGCATGAGGATCCATAATATTTTTATACATTTGCTGATATGTTTTTTTGTGATCTTCAATATTATGATAGTCGATAATTTCTTGGAGTTTGTCTTTGTATTCTATATGGCCAGCATTGAACATCGCTGCATAGTGTCCCCATAAAGCATATTGATATCTTAAAGCAGCTTTTGGGATCAAATTTATCTCGGTTAAATAACTATTAGCAGTTTTTTCATAGCATTCTTTTATTTGATAAGGGTCTCTTTTCATTTTGCTTAAAAAAATACATTGCATCTCTTGTAGCTTTGAACTATCTGTTTTAGCTAGTATTTTTTCGGTAACACTATATGCTTCATTAAGACAACCTAAATGTACAAGTATTTTGCGTTTAGTTTTTAAAATATTTAGATTGTTCTCGTTAGAAGGTATCTTTTTCAATAAGTTTTTAAATCTTAAGTGAGCAGTTGTTTGGTCTTGTTCCATGTTTAATTTATACATAATCTCATTATATTCATATATATAAGTATTATTTGATTTTTGTTGCTTCTGATAGTCCTTCGTATTAATTATTTTAGAAGGACTATCATCAGTATGGTTATTACAAGCGCTCAAACCTAAGCTTACTAAAGAAAATGCTAAAACTTTATGCACTACAACTTGTACCTTTTATTCTCTCTTAAGAGGTTTGAGAAGAATAATAAAATATAAAAGAAAATACTGTTTAGTTTGTTATTTTTTGAGTTAATCATAAAACTATTGCATAACATTTTATTGGCTAATCGAAAGAGCAATAAATTTAAAAGATGTGATGACCAAACAAGGTTTGAAGAGAGTGAGAATATATAAGTGATTAGAACCATTGATAATTTAATTTAAACAAATAGGAATAATTATTAATATGTTGTTGATAATAATTATCATTCATGTTAATTTTTGTGCCGACTTTTGCTGCTGTGTAACAAGGACCAAAGTAGCAAAAGGCTAAGGAATCTCGCACAGCACATTGGTTATTATGGAATTTTCTTATGTACACTCCACCCTTTAGAAAAGCGTTTACATCTCATCCCTTAGCACTTGCTATGGCTTTAATTGCTCCTTCAATTGTTTATGCAGATGAGACAAATGGAACAGCCACTTTAGAAACGATAAAAGTGCAAGCAGAAGAAGATTCCGCTGTTACCGAAGGTTCGGGCAGCTATACAGCAAAAAGCACAAATACTTCTACAAAATTAAATTTATCTCTTCGTGAAACACCACAGTCGGTGAAGGTTTTAACCCGTGAATATTTAGATGATCGGAAAATCGATTCTTTTCAAGATTTAATGAACAATATTACGGGTGTTTCGACGTCACGTACTGATGAGCGTCAGAAAGTTTATGCGCGTGGTTTTGAGGTAGATTATTACTTAATAGATGGAATACCGAGCACGATTAATTTAGGTACAGGGGACCTTGATTTAGATATTTATGATCGCGTCGAGGTGGTGAAAGGTGCTAATGGCCTAACCACAGGTGCGGGAAATCCAGCGATGGCGCTGAACATGATTCGTAAACATGCAAACTCAAAAGAACTTAGTGGTAATGTCAGCACATCATTAGGCTCATGGAACTCTTGGAGTAGTTCAGCAGATATTTCTACACCGCTTAACGCTGATGGTTCATTGCGTGGACGTATGTTTGTGAAGCATTCTGATGAAAATTCATTTATGGATTTTTATGAGAAAGAACGGAATGTATTTTATGGTGCCCTTGATTATGATCTGAGCGATAAAACAAGTATGTCACTTGGAGCTACTTATCAAGAATTGCATCGTGATGGTATCCGCTGGGGTGGTACACCTGCGTTTTATACTGATGGGACCCGTACTAATTTTTCCAGAAGCTTAACAGTAAGCGCACCTTGGACATATTGGGATGTGAATACAACGGCAGTGTTTGCGAACTTAAAACAGAATTTATTTAATGACGTTAATTTAAATGTTGCTTATACCTTCCGCAAAGAAGATACGGACTCTATGTTGCTATATACAGCTGGAAGAGTAGACAAGGCAACCAACACCAGTCCATTAGAAAATCCAAATGATAATTCTGAGAATAAAACTGATTATGTTTCTGTATATGGCGCAAAAGCTGCCAGTGAAGAAAACAATATTGATATTTTTATTAATGCCCCATTTATGCTTTTTAATCACCCACAAGAAATCATTATTGGTGGATCTTGGAATAAGAATGAAAAAACCAAAGATCTTTCTGGTGGTTCTAATGCAAACAAAGAGATTGAAAAATATTTAGGTAGCCCGCTTAACTATAATGATATAGCGCAAGAATTACTTCAGCCACTGGTACTAAATACCAGAGGTGCACTCAATGAAACCACACAAACTGCTGCATATGTTGCGGGTAAATTTCAAATTCTCGATCCTTTAAAAATTATTGCTGGTGCACGTTTATCTAACTGGAAATATAAATCTGAAAATGATAAAGGTAACCGTGAATTTAACAATGAATTAGCACCATATATTGGCGCTATTTATGATTTTGCCCAAGATCATTCTGTATATGCGAGTTATACAGAAATTTTCAAACCTCAAGATCGTAAAGATGTAAATGATCAATATATTGACCCGATTACTGGTAAGAGTTATGAAGCTGGCTTAAAAAGTGAGTGGTTTGGGGGGCGTTTAAATACAGCGTTGTCAGTATTTCGAATAGAACAGTCTAATTTTGCTGAATCGATACCTGACACGTTCATTATTCGCAATGGTACACAAACTACCGAGCAGGCCTATCGCGCTGTAGATGGGGTTGAAAGTAAAGGTTTTGAGTTTGAAGCTGATGGCGAGATTAATGACAATTGGGGTATTAACTTTGGTATTGCTAATTTTGAAGCAAAAGATGCAAAAGGTACGAAGGTTAATACGACAAACTCTCGAACAACCTCGAATCTATTTGTTAAGTACAAACTTAATCAATGGAGTGCAGGGCTTGGTTTAAATTATAAGAGTAAATACTATACGGGAAGTGGAAGCTCTCGTATTGAGCAAGATGCGTATGTTTTAGCAAGTGCGATGCTTGGCTATCAAGTAGATAAAAATATCAAACTTCAATTTAACATCGATAATATTTTTGATGAGAAATATTATGAAGGTATTGGTGAAAACTCAATGAACTGGGGAACACCACGAAATGCAACGCTGAGTGTTCGTTATAATTTTTGATATAGACATATTCATAAGTAACCGATTTATAAAAGCCCTCAAAAGAGGGCTTTTTTGTGCGTAGATTGATTTATAAGCAGTTGTACTTATAAATATTATTTCCCTTTCAAATTCCATTCATTTTTGACAAAATGAAACATGTCACAATGGTCAATTAAAGTAATATGCCCATTAATAATTTTGCTTAAATTTTTGCAGGAATTTCGCATGCTACTTCTTAATTACTATACAATACAATCTCTTAACGAAAGTTTTTAATTAAAAATCTTAATGATATGTTAGAAGTATTTCGATCCACTTCAAGCAAACTGATATTGCTACTGGTTATTGTTTTAGTAGCCATACTGCAATATCAATTTTGGTTAGGTGAGGGTGGTTATCTCCCTCATCAAGCTCTCATGCAACAAATTCAGCAACAAGCTGAAGTAAATGAAGAGCTTAAAGAACGAAACCGTATTTTGGCAGCAGAGGTTTTTGACCTGAAAAATGGTACAGAAGCAATAGAAGAACATGCTCGCCTTGATCTTGGTTTGGTTAAACCACATGAGACATTTGTTCAAATGAGTACCATCAGTACCCATTACAAGCCTATTTATATTGACCCGAACGCTAAAGTTGATTTGGAAACGAATGAGACACCTGCATCCCCAGATATCCCAGACTAAATTATGGGCAGTTATTCCAGCTGCAGGGTCAGGAAGTCGATTTTCTAAAACTGAATTGAAACAGTATCAATATATTCAGAATACGACTGTTTTAGAACATACTGTTCGGCGCATAAGTCAACTTCCATTAAATGGTTATGTTCTGGCAATTGGTACCCAAGATACCTTTGCTCAGACTCTCGCATTTCATGATATGGATAAGGCCCATTTTTGTATGGGTGGGGCAGAACGAGTCCATTCAGTATTAAACGCATTAAATCATCTTTTAACTTTTGCTGACGAAAATGATTGGGTGCTTGTGCATGATGCAGCACGGCCTTGTGTAACAATTGAATGTTTAAATACCCTTGTTGAACAAGCAATTAAATCAAATCATTGTGCTATTTTAGCGATTCCTGTTCGTGATACGTTAAAGCGGGTTAGGGTAGATAATTATATTAATAAGACGGTAAGTCGGGATTCATTGTGGCAAGCTCAAACTCCTCAAATTGCTAAAATTGGGAAGCTCAAAAAGGCAATTGAATACGCTTTAGAAAATAACATTGCTATTACCGACGAGGCAAGTGCACTCGAATATATGGGTGAAACTGTGCAGGTTGTAATGGGGCGTTCTGATAATATTAAAATTACTTATCCTGATGATTTAGAGCTTGCACGTTTAATTTTACAATCACAGTCTTAAGATAGATATACATAATAATATTTTGTAGTTTTATTTGAGAAATAGCCTAAGTAAATATTTCATTTCTACATATCTATTTATAAGAATTAATATTTTTTTACACCCCAAGTCTATAAGATTAGTTGAGTAATTTACTTAGATAATGTTCGATCATCGAACAAAATATATTTATACCGAACAAAACTGTATGTAGCTTACTAGATCAAATTATAAAAATTATCAAGAATGTTTAAAAGGGAAATCTAAGGGAAACACTCGGGATTGAGTGAAATATTTATCTATTCTTCTCGCCTCAGTGTGCCTAACTCTCTTACCTATCTCTTCTTCAATGAGCACAATGGAGTTGTCTAATGATTGACAAAAGTAAGTCCTCTCTTAGCGAGGTTCTATCGCAGATTAAAGATGGTGCAACCATCCTGATTGGTGGTTTTGGTACCGCAGGACAACCCGCTGAACTCATTGACGGTCTTATTGAACTGGGTGTTAAAGGCCTAACCATTGTCAGCAACAATGCCGGTAATGGCGATTACGGTCTGGCTAAACTGCTTAAGGCTGGTTCAGTTAAAAAAGTCATCTGTTCTTTCCCACGTCAGTCCGACTCTTATGTGTTTGATGAGCTGTACCGTGCCGGAAAAGTAGAGCTTGAAGTGGTACCGCAAGGTAATCTGGCGTGTCGTA
>NZ_LRDR01000100.1:0-353 GCF_001541635.1 Acinetobacter sp. LMB-5
AAAAAGCGTTATCCAGATTTGCACGGCAAGCGCCAATTTCGCTGGCCTTATTTCAACAAAGCATCATCAGTGGTGCGTCAATTCAAAAAGCTAGAAGGTATCGAACTATGTCTATAAAACAACTACGTGCAGCTATAGCGCCCTGCTGTGGTCTTGGGGCTAATAGTGCCGAAGTAGACGCGGCTTTGAATAACGTCTCTGCGCAGCTCAGAACGCAAGAGCAATTGCTTGTTGAAACGCTGAATATTCTTGAACATTCGCTGAAAGCTATTCGCCTGGATGCCGTGACAGAAGAGCTACTTCAAAATCACTACGGTGCAATCAAAGTAATTCGTGAGCACTTTGAATCTGCT
>NZ_LRDR01000101.1:0-349 GCF_001541635.1 Acinetobacter sp. LMB-5
AGAGCTGTTTTTATGCATCGGCTTGGGGAAATAAGAGATCGAAGACTTGAGAATCAAAGCTATCGAGCAAGTGGACTGACTCTACTTACAGCAGCAATTACATTATGGAATACGGTGTATATAGAAAGAGCTATAGAGGCCCTTAAACGAAAAGGTATCGAAGCGGATGGAGATCTGATTGCTCACCTATCGCCACTTGGTTGGGAACATATTAACCTCAGTGGTGATTACATATGGCGCACCAATACCAAGTTATCACCGAAAAGATTTAGGTCATTAAGGCCTGTGGATTTAAAGTCGTACAAGAAGCCTTAACGTAGGATATTTTCCGTTTTCCAAGCGGACCCCA
>NZ_LRDR01000102.1:0-345 GCF_001541635.1 Acinetobacter sp. LMB-5
TATCCGAATAGGTCAAGGATCGCAAAGTTAACGTTATTGACGCCATGAGTGTCGGTGGCCAGAGTTTTTGGGTCTATATCACTGGTATTGTTATAGAGTAAGTCAAAAGCATGATGCGCTTCATACTCGTTCGCTGAAATGACTTTAGTGTTCACTGGTACGTGGTTTGATACTAGTGTGAGAGCCGAAACACCTTTTCCTTTACGGAAGTACTTTGCCGAGAATCGCGCTTTAAATGTGTTTATACGACAAGCATGTTTTTGACCATCAATACTACCAAACGGAGCAGATTCATTAATTGTGTAATAGCTGAATATTGGGAGCTTTGCCAAGGCATTGGAAATC
>NZ_LRDR01000103.1:0-343 GCF_001541635.1 Acinetobacter sp. LMB-5
TCGCTAAGCAGCTGCTTTAAATCGTCGTAACGAGTGAAACGCTCTTCTTTCCATGAATCTAGATTCACCAACCCCTGCTTCTTTAGGCTCATTAATATGCCCGATTTCGCATCGTGAGGCGGATGACTGTCTACATCGAGCGCTTCAATCGCGACAAAGTTGTTGTGCATAAAAGGTTTGGTGATGAGCCAATCTGAAGAACGCGCATGATCTACGTAGGCGACAGGAACAATGTCGGCGCTAAATGCAGTCAAACCACTGTTTAAGCTGCTGCTAGGTTTTAAATACTCAAACTTGAGTCCCGTCCTAGATTGAATGAGGTCAATAAAATCCGGTAGGAAGC
>NZ_LRDR01000104.1:0-341 GCF_001541635.1 Acinetobacter sp. LMB-5
ATACATGTGTGAGCTCACTCTAATTATGTAACGTAAATTATCATTACACACATTAACGTGATCTAAAGCACAGAACATTTCCATCTTTCACATAGAATAACTGTCCATGCAATAACAAGGATTCAACATGAAAAGTCGCATTGAACAGGCGCTAGCAAGCGCTCCTGAAGCACTTTCAACACATCTTGCTCCTATCGTTCTCGCTGACGATTTTGATGCCACTATTTCTGAGCAACAGTTTGATGAGCTGCTGAACGCTACCAACCTTTCAGATAAAGAGCTTCGTGTTGCTCTACTTCCTTTTGCCGCAGCGTTTTCTTACGCTCCAATTTCTGAATTCT
>NZ_LRDR01000105.1:0-340 GCF_001541635.1 Acinetobacter sp. LMB-5
TTTTCTTCAGCTCAAGGTAGATGTGAGAAGCCAGTTCACGGTTCTCTTCTGAGTGTGTGCTGTGGTAGTTATCAAAGCTAATATCAAAGCCAGCGAAGTCTTTTTGATGCTCTTCGCTCACTGCAGCGATCATCTCTTCTGGCGTAATACCCATCTGTTGTGCTTTTAGCATGATTGGCGTGCCGTGAGCATCGTCAGCACAGATGAAGTTTACAGTGTTGCCACGTAGGCGTTGGTAGCGAACCCAGATGTCAGCTTGAATGTGCTCAAGCATGTGACCTAGGTGAATCGAACCATTAGCGTACGGAAGGGCACAAGTTACCAGCAGTTTTCTTGGATC
>NZ_LRDR01000106.1:0-339 GCF_001541635.1 Acinetobacter sp. LMB-5
TCGAAAATAGAAACTTGCTCTATTGTGCTCGAATTAGCGCATTGTGAGAAGCTGTGGGAGTGTGGAATCCGCGATCGAACGCAAAAAAAGAGCGCCAACTCGGCGCTCTTTACGATTAATCAGGGGGAAACTAATCGTTTATCAGAAATTAATCGTCTTCGTCGTGAAGCTCAGACCAGGTTTGAGCACACTTAACCGCGCGCTTCCAACCTTTGTAACGACGGTTACGTTTTTCTTCATCATCGTGTGGTTCGAATGTGCGATCGAGCACCGCTTTGTCTTGCAGCTCATCAATGCTCTCCCAGAAACCAACCGCTAGACCAGCTAGGTAGGCTGCAC
>NZ_LRDR01000107.1:0-337 GCF_001541635.1 Acinetobacter sp. LMB-5
CGTAGATAGGATATTGCAAATCGTTAAGCGTGACGGGTCTGTCACTGCAAAACAACTCTCTTATGAGCTTGGGATGACAACCATGGGTGCTCGCCAGCACCTGCAAGGTTTAGAAGATGATGGCATCCTGTCGATTCACGATGTAAAAGTCAAAGTCGGACGCCCTACTCGCCATTGGTCTTTAACCCAGAAGGGACATGAGCAATTCGCCGATCGTCATGGCGAACTCACCATCCAATTTATCGAAGCCGTGGAACACATCTTCGGTAAAGATGGCCTCGACAAAGTTACCTCCGAGCGCGAAAAACTGACTTTACAAAACTATCGCCAGTACCTC
>NZ_LRDR01000108.1:0-332 GCF_001541635.1 Acinetobacter sp. LMB-5
AGGCCGAAAGGCGTAGTCGATGGGAAACGGGTTAATATTCCCGTACTTCTTACAATTGCGATGGGGGGACGGAGAAGGCTAGGTGGGCCTGGCGACGGTTGTCCAGGTTCAAGTGCGTAGGCTGAGAGATTAGGTAAATCCGGTTTCTCTTAAGGCTGAGACACGACGTCGAGCTACTACGGTAGTGAAGTCATTGATGCCATGCTTCCAGGAAAAGCCTCTAAGCTTCAGATTGTAAGGAATCGTACCCCAAACCGACACAGGTGGTCGGGTAGAGAATACCAAGGCGCTTGAGAGAACTCGGGTGAAGGAACTAGGCAAAATGGTACCGT
>NZ_LRDR01000109.1:0-332 GCF_001541635.1 Acinetobacter sp. LMB-5
AAGTAAAAGTTCTCCAGCTTATCAACGCATACCGCTTCCGCGGTCATGAAGCTGCAGAGCTCGATCCTCTAGGTCTATGGCAACGCCCACCTGTGGCGGAGCTAGACCCTGCATTCCACAATCTCACCGAAGATGACTTCGCAGAAACTTTCAACGTAGGTTCTTTTGCCATTGGCCAAGAGACGATGCAGTTGAAAGACATCTACTCAGCACTAAAGAAAACCTACTGTGGTTCTATTGGTGCAGAATACATGCACATGACAGATACAGAGCAGAAGCGTTGGATCCAGCAACGTTTAGAGTCTGTGGTTGGTCAGCCATCTTTCGATAAA
>NZ_LRDR01000011.1:0-1517 GCF_001541635.1 Acinetobacter sp. LMB-5
CCTGATTGGTGGTTTTGGTACCGCAGGACAACCCGCTGAACTCATTGACGGTCTTATTGAACTGGGTGTTAAAGGCCTAACCATTGTCAGCAACAATGCCGGTAATGGCGATTACGGTCTGGCTAAACTGCTTAAGGCTGGTTCAGTTAAAAAAGTCATCTGTTCTTTCCCACGTCAGTCCGACTCTTATGTGTTTGATGAGCTGTACCGTGCCGGAAAAGTAGAGCTTGAAGTGGTACCGCAAGGTAATCTGGCGTGTCGTATTCAGGCAGCGGGTATGGGATTAGGTGCAGTGTTTACCCCAACAGGCTTTGGAACCCTTCTAGCAGAAGGCAAAGAAACACGCGAGATTGATGGTAAAGACTACGTACTTGAATATCCGATCAAGGCTGATTTTGCCTTGATTAAGGCCTACAAGGGCGACCGCTGGGGCAATCTGGTTTACCGTAAATCTGCACGTAACTTTGGCCCAATCATGGCCATGGCTGCGGATGTCACTATTGCTCAGGTTTCTGAAGTGGTTGAGCTAGGTGGATTAGACCCGGAACACATCATCACCCCAGGTATCTTTGTACAGCATGTTGTACAAGTACAGCCCGCACAGTAAGCAATAAGGAGAAATAACATGAGCTACCAGAAACTCAGCCGTGACCAGATTGCACAACGTGTGGCACAAGATATTCCAGATGGCGCCTATGTGAACCTAGGCATTGGTTTACCGACCAAGATTGCGAGCTACTTACCTGACGATAAAGATATTTTTCTTCACTCTGAAAATGGCCTATTGGCTTTTGGCCCACCGCCAGCGGCAGGTGAAGAAGACCCTGAACTGATTAATGCGGGTAAAGAGTTTGTGACCATGCTTGAAGGTGGTAGCTTTTTCCATCATGGCGACTCATTTGCGATGATGCGTGGTGGTCACCTTGATATTGCAGTTCTTGGCGCATTTCAGGTGGCAGCGAATGGTGACTTGGCGAACTGGCATACGGGTGCACCCGATGCGATTCCTGCTGTGGGTGGTGCGATGGATTTGGCGGTTGGTGCCAAGAAAGTATTTATCACCACAGATCATGTGACCAAGCAAGGTGAACCGAAGATTGTGGCTGAGCTGAGCTATCCGGTAACGGGCAAGAAATGCGTTGACCGTATTTACACTGACCTGTGTGTGATTGACGTGACCAAAGAAGGTTTAAAGGTGATTGAGAAAGTGGAAGGTCTTAGCTTTGATGAGTTACAGGCTTTAACGGGTGCAACTTTGATTGATGCGACTCAAGGGTAAGGAAGTAGGAAATGACATTAAAAAACGCTTATATCATCGATGCCATCCGTACTCCATTCGGCCGTTATGCCGGTGGCCTTGCACCTGTCCGTGCCGATGATCTTGGCGCTGTGCCGATTAAAGCCCTCATGCAGCGTAACCCAAGTGTAGATTGGGAACAGGTCGATGATGTGATCTATGGCTGTGCTAACCAAGCGGGTGAAGACAACCGTAACGTGGGCCGTATGTCAGCACTGCT
>NZ_LRDR01000110.1:0-330 GCF_001541635.1 Acinetobacter sp. LMB-5
CTTCGAGATACGTTCATGATTTAGTTATTGTTATTTGTTGTCGTATGGAGGTTAACTTTTTATGTAAGCCTTTTTCCCACTAACCTTTGCATCGTTTGAAGTACAACTCTGGGAAATCACAAGCACATATTTCACAAAGTCTCATTAGCAAGAAAATCCGACGATTATACCCACCCCTGTATATCGACACAGCCACTTTATGACCTTTTACGACAAAACATTTTACTCACTCGACAAATGATTTTTGTTTATAAATATCGTTACGTTGAATAATTCTCACTGAGTGAGAAACCCTATTTTTATTGATAGATTAGAAGATTTATCTCTTTC
>NZ_LRDR01000111.1:0-330 GCF_001541635.1 Acinetobacter sp. LMB-5
AACTCCCCCCAAGCCCACTCTATAATTACGTAGGCAGCAACACACGCAAGAGCACCGACTAAAACCGTACCACCAAGAGCAGCAACCGCGAACAAAGATGCCTCACCAACGGCTGTCTGGAGCATAAATTTGAACATATCAGAGCCAACATTCCCAAACCAATCCACTAGGTGGTAATCATCTTTGAATACTAGGTCACTGGTAGCAATACTTGCCGATACTACAAACGTTAAAACTCCTGCACCTTTAAAGTTTGCAGCCCTAGATTTCGGGCTAAAACCAGTTTGCATTGCTTTAAATGAGTTCAGCGGGTATTTTTTTCCATTCATG
>NZ_LRDR01000112.1:0-329 GCF_001541635.1 Acinetobacter sp. LMB-5
GACAGCTCATACCTTGCTGGTCCAGACGATATCTACGTTTCGCCAAGTCAGATTCGTCGCTTCAACCTACGTACTGGTGACTCAATTGCTGGTAAAATTCGCCCACCAAAAGACGGTGAGCGTTACTTTGCTCTGCTAAAAGTCAACACAGTTAACGACGACAAACCAGACAACGCTCGTAACAAGATCCTATTCGAGAACTTAACGCCTCTACACGCTAATGAGCGTATGGTAATGGAGCGCGGTAACGGTTCTACAGAAGATATCACAGCACGTGTTTTAGACTTGGCATCGCCAATTGGTAAAGGTCAACGTGGTCTGATTGTTGC
>NZ_LRDR01000113.1:0-329 GCF_001541635.1 Acinetobacter sp. LMB-5
ACCGCTGAAAGCATCTAAGCGGGAAGCGAGCCCTGAGATGAGTCTTCCCTGATACTTTAAGTATCCTAAAGGGTTGTTCGAGACTAGAACGTTGATAGGCAGGGTGTGTAAGCGTTGTGAGGCGTTGAGCTAACCTGTACTAATTGCCCGTGAGGCTTAACCATACAACACCCAAGGGGTTTTGATGGACTCAATGCAAGAACATTGAATGTGTATAAATAGAACTTAACATCAGTTTTCCGAATTAAAGAATTTGCTTGGCGACCATAGCGATTTGGACCCACCTGACTTCCATTCCGAACTCAGAAGTGAAACGAATTAGCGCCGAT
>NZ_LRDR01000114.1:0-329 GCF_001541635.1 Acinetobacter sp. LMB-5
CTATCCAATACTTGTTCCAACAGCTTCTCTTTATTCTTCGAACGGTTATCTTGTTGACGAGTGGGAGCGGTCAGGAACGAGGTGATTAAACCTGAAATCATACCGAAGATACCAACACCGCATATGATGATCAGCACGGCAAGCAGCTTACCTCCCGTCGTCACTGGATAATGGTCACCATAACCAACGGTCGAAATAGTAACAAAGGCCCACCACAATGCGTCTGTTCCTGTCTGAATGTTGGCATCAGGGTTTTGCCCTTCAATAAACAGCATCGCACTAGAACCTAAAGTAATCAGTACCACCATTAACAACAGAATGGATGCTAA
>NZ_LRDR01000115.1:0-329 GCF_001541635.1 Acinetobacter sp. LMB-5
ACGTTCTGTTCGCATTGCGTGGGGTAGAAGATGATTGATACAATCCTGTTTTCTCTGCTTGTTAAAGGGATTCAAACCGAGATAACGATATAGCTCTGCTAAATGTTCCCAGCGAGTTTCTTCTCTTTCTGCGTATTTCCCCCAAAGGTCAGAAGACAAGGACAGTCTCATCGAAACTCTAGATGCAATGCCCCCATGGGGAGGGTGCTGAGTATCAGGAAGAAACCCAGGCCCACGCAAGTAACAAAGCATGATAGCAAAGCCAAATCGGTTTTCTGATTTACGATGCTTGTTTATCAAACTGATATCTTGGTCGCTAAGGAAGCTGA
>NZ_LRDR01000116.1:0-329 GCF_001541635.1 Acinetobacter sp. LMB-5
CGTAGGTGAACCTGCGGAAGGATCATTGTCGATGCCCCGCAAGCAGTGCGACCCGCGAATTTGTTTGACCACCCAGGGGCGGCTCGCGGTGTTTAACGCCTCGGCCCCTCGCGTCGGGAGGCGCCCCCCGCCTGGTGCGTGCGGTCTCCTCCTGGCCGAACAACAAAAACCCCGGCGCCGAACGCGCCAAGGAACCCCGAAATCGTTCAGTGCGCCCCCCCGTCGACCCGGAGACGGCGCTCGTGGGGGGGTGGCGTTGCGACGCGTGAAGATCCAAAATGACTCTCGGCAACGGATATCTCGGCTCTTGCATCGATGAAGAACGCAGC
>NZ_LRDR01000117.1:0-327 GCF_001541635.1 Acinetobacter sp. LMB-5
AAGGTTTTGCCCTTATTAACACTCGCAATTTCTTTGATGTAAAAAAAGAATATTCAAAACGCCTCTATGAGTTACTAAGTCGGTTTAAAGACAAAGGCTTTGAAATGCATCAACAGAAGCTTGAAGAGTTAAAAGGTGTGTTTGGTTTGCTTGATGAGGCAGGTAAGCTCAAGAAAGACAAAAGCTCATTCAAAAATAACAGTGTGTTTATGAAGCGCTGTATTCGTGAGAGTATCAAAGAGCTCACTGAGCATCCTCAAATCCGAAAAGAACTGCTGTTCTTAGAGGGTGAAAATGGAGAGAAAGGTTTTGAGGTCATTAAAAAAG
>NZ_LRDR01000118.1:0-326 GCF_001541635.1 Acinetobacter sp. LMB-5
CACAAACACACACTACACAACGAACAGTTGACTCTTGTTAATACTGATTGCTTGCAGCACCTTAAAACCCTTGACGACAACTCTGTCGATCTCATTCTTACCGACCCACCATATTTTCGAATCAAAGCCAATGCATGGGATAACCAATGGCCAGATGTCGAAAGCTTTCTTGCATGGCTTGATGAAGTGTTGGTGGAGTTCTGGCGTGTACTAAAACCTAACGGCAGCTTGTACCTGTTCTGTGGTTCGACGCTCGCTGCAGATACAGAAATCTTAATGCGTTCTCGATTCGAAGTGCTTAATCACATTATTTGGGCTAAGCCATC
>NZ_LRDR01000119.1:0-324 GCF_001541635.1 Acinetobacter sp. LMB-5
CCACATCTACTGAAAACTCATTTATGCCTTTTGCCAGAATCTTGGAGGAAAAATAGTACGGCTTTTTGGTAATGCTCTGCTGTCCCGTTGCATCGGTGGTCACAAGGGTGACTTCGTTTCCTGAAATAAATGGGAGCTGTTTAATATCAAAGGGACCAGATGGGACTAACCCTGAATAAATCTTTTGCTGGTTGACGTATAAATCCAGTGTTGAAGGCAATGCTGCCGAGCCGGAAAATTGTGGTAGCGCCGAGGTGACAATATCACCGCGTTGGCTATAAGCGCTCGACCACTGAAAACCGGCAAGACGGACACTGCTTCCCC
>NZ_LRDR01000012.1:0-95303 GCF_001541635.1 Acinetobacter sp. LMB-5
ATATGGTCACTAATATTATTTATGATCAAATACTTGAATATACAATTGATATTGTTGAAAAACTAAATATTCCTACAGAACCTTTTGAGCTTAAGGGTGAAGTTTTTCAACTAATAAAGAATCCTTACTCTAATAATCCTATATTCTTTTTACCTATGGATGTTGTTCGAGATTTACCAATAGCTAACGATTGGAGTGAGATTTCAGAGGTTGTAAGAAAAAATGAACAACTTCGAAAAAGAATTAATGAAAATGTTGGCCATATTTGGGCAACTATGAATAAAAAAGATAAAGCGGAATTTAAAAGTTCTGCTCTTCAAGACAAGGAGTCATTTGATGACGTTTTAAATCTAATTAAAAAATTGAAGGGTGCTCAAGCTTATGATTTCCGTCAAGATCCTAATGGGGATATATTTTGGCTTCAAATTTTAAAAAATATTGCAAATCAATATCCTTTAAATTTGAAGAGTTTTAGTAATGGTATACATAACAGAGAACAACTTTTAGGCGTGGTGAATGAAATAATAGATCAATTCAAGTTATTAATTGAAGATAATGGTCTATGGAAAGAATTATGGACAGAAGATGAAAAACCGAGAAAAGAAAAAGCATGTCAAAGATTACTATTTGCGGTAGCTTTGAGTTATTGTAAAGCAAATAATTTAGATCTTAGCCCTGAAGTAGATAGTGGCAATGGGCCTGTTGATTTTAAAATATCTCAGGGTTTTAATTTTAAAGTTATAGTTGAAATAAAATTATCTACTAACTCAAATGTAATACATGGCTATGAGAGACAACTTGAAATATATAAGACAGCTGAGCAGTCAGAAGAAGGTATATTTATTCTAATAGATATTGGTGGTCTAGGAGAAAAATTTAAAAGGCTACAAGAAGTTAGAAGAGAGTTTGTTACAAGTTATGGTAAAGCTTCTCAAATTATTCTAATTGATGGAAATCCCAAAATATCTGCTAGTAAAAGAAAGTAATTAATGAAGAACTTATAAAATAAACTATAATAATTAGGGAAGTGTAGAGTAATTTTATAAGTTTCATACTCTATAAATCTACGAAGTAAGTATATAAAAAAAGCCCGACATCCTGTCGGGCTTTTTCGTATTTGGTTGCTAGATATGACTCCTGTCGTATCTCACGCTCCTAGTGCATGAACCTATTATTGTTGTTTTGTGTTCCGGAACATCCTGTTCCTGTATGAACTCATCATAGGAAAAAAGCGGTAAGTCGCCAATCCGCAAAATCCCTAAAAGTTTGTAAGATAAATCGTACAAATAACATTTTTTGCATTTATGCCATCATCATCGGGCGAAATGGACAATTGACAATCATTCTAACTGGGTTATATTCCTGTTTAATATCTATACGATTATAGGAATGCAATCATGGTAACAGCTGGCGAAAAACCCGGAACAGGCTTCTATTTCTGCGCTCAATGTGGCCAGAGAGTGTTTTTAGAAATTAATACAGATCGTTTACCACCATGCACTAAATGCTATTGCACTGAGTTTAAACGTTAAGAATAAAATAATATTTGCGTTCGCATTTAACAAAAAGCCCTGTCACCTGATGGGGCTTTTTGTTAGTTTAAAATAAGACTTACATAACAAGACCCGCGATGGGCATGAAAAAGGAAACCGTTATGGAAACTATATTAGGTTTATGTATTGGCGTGGGGCTGAGCGCTGCCTGCGGTTTTCGGGTGTTTGTGCCATTGTTGGTCATGAGCATTGCAACAATGATGGGATGGTTTGAGCCATCGAAGGGTTTTGAATGGTTAGCTCTGCCATCGGTTTGCTTGGCTTTAGCTGTGGCAACAGTCTGTGAAGTTGCCGCTTATTATATTCCTTGGGTCGATAATGCTTTAGACACAGTCGCGACTCCTGCGGCCATGATTGCGGGTACGTTAACGACCATGGCCGTGAGTAGTGGTGAAATGTCACAGTTCGCAGGTTGGGCGGCAGCGATTATTGTGGGCGGTGGTACGGCAGGTGTGGTGCAAATGAGTACAGTCGCTGCACGTGGTGTTTCAACTGCAACCACAGGCGGTTTAGGGAATTTTGTTGTTGCGACAGGTGAGTGGATTGGAGCCATCTTACTTTCAGTTTCAGCTTTGCTAGTTCCCGCGCTTGTCGCAGTTGTGGTGGTTATTGCTGTTATTTTGGCAATACGTTGGATACGTCATAAAAAGCAAGAAAATATCAGTCATTCAACATCGTGAGTTTTTAAATTTAGTTGAATAAGAAAACTTAGACCTAATTTTATAATCTAAGTTTTCTATGTATATCACCACTTCACACGTTTTAATAAAATATCTTTATACATAGTAAAATCGCAGGCGAGACCAAAGAACGGCTGATTAAAGGTCGCAGGTTTATTATGCTTATAAAAGATAGGCTTTTCAGTTCAAGTCCATTTCGCCCAAACTTTACGCCGTATGGTGGATTTTGCGCCGTCAATGTTTAGAGCTAATACTAGTTTTATCAGCGGTCGCTCTACAGAAAAATAAACCAAGCATTGAGGCAGTACGGTCAAAGTATTTCTAAGATTCGATGTTAAGCTTTTTATAAGTACTCAAAAGAATTACATATATGAAAATCGTTGCCATTCAGCCTGCATTACAGTTAGGAAAGATTGAAGCAAATTTAAAAAAACTTGAACAATTGATTTTAGCTGCACATCAAGAGCATACGCCTGATGTAATCGTACTTCCTGAGTCGATGACTTCTCCAAACGTCTATTCACCACAGGCGTTGTTTACACCACAACCTTTAGAGGGCAAGCCCTTACAGCTTTTAATCCGCTTAGCTAAGCAATTAAATGTGGTGATCA
The DNA here is from genome assembly GCF_001541635.1 of Acinetobacter sp. LMB-5. Taxonomy (NCBI): domain Bacteria; kingdom Pseudomonadati; phylum Pseudomonadota; class Gammaproteobacteria; order Moraxellales; family Moraxellaceae; genus Acinetobacter; species Acinetobacter sp. LMB-5. Next base: position 2,845 of record NZ_LRDR01000012.1, read on the forward strand.
CAGGTGGATTTGTAGCGATACGTGATGGGCATACTTATGGCAGTTATGTCATGGTGGAGCGTAATGGCGATTATCATCTGCATGACAAAGATATTCCAACTGCATGGGAGCATAACTTTTATCGTGGTGGTTCGGACGATGGGCAGGTGGATTCGACAAGCTTAAACTGTAAAGTTGCTTTGCTGTCGGGCTGGGAGTGGGCAAGATTTCGCACAGCCAAACGTGTGCGAGAACAGCAAGCACAGTTGATTTTAGGCGGAATGTGTTGGTACTCCATGCCGATTAATTGGTATGGGCTATTGGGTACATGGATGCGTCGTGAACATGAAATATATAAACATCAAAGTGAAGCACTGCCTGCACAAATGGCACGTTTAACAGGTATTCCAGTGGTACATGCTGCCCATGTCGGAGAAATCCTGAGTGATATGCCGATGTTACCTTACGTCAAATGGTTAACGGAAATGGTGGGTGAAACACAAATCTGTGATGCTACTGGAAATGTGTTGGCACGTATGAGTTTAGCGGATGGTGAAGGCTATATCGCCGCAGAGATTGAATTGGCTGAACCTAAACCTGTTGTACCCTTACAATCACGTTATTGGATTCCTGACATGACCCTGACTTCAAAATTAGCATGGCATGTCGGCAACCTGCATGGCGGATTGATGTATCGCGTGAGACATCGACTGAAAAAGTTTCCTTGGCAAAATTAGTTGAAGTAAAAATAGATTCCAATTAAACAAATAGCGATTAACAGGTCGTGAAGATGCTCGCGTGGTATTGATTGAACAGTACGCTTTAGGGTGATGAGAAGAATAAGAGTTGCTATTGATAACAATATGTTATGTTTAAGTTTGGTTGTAAAAAGAACAATTTTATCGGGAGTAATCAATAAATGACCGTTATGTTGGTAAAACCTCATTTGAGGTTTAAAGAGAGCTATAACAACTATATTAATGAATTAGCAGATGAAGAACGTTACCCTTTGACAATGGATTTTGATCATACAAATTTTGATTCGTTTTTGAATAAACTAAGAGAGTATGAAAATGGGGAATCTTTACAGGAAGGACATGTTGCCAATATTACATATTGGTTAGTAGAAGGCAGTGAAATTATTGGTGTATCTAACTTACGACCTAAGCTTAATGAACAGATTCAATATTGTGGTGGGCATATTGGTCTAGGTATTCGCCCTTCTAAACGTAGAAATGATTTTGGTTCAAAATTATTAGAGCTTACGATTCAGGAGGCCTGGAAATTAGGTTTAACGGAATTACATATACATTGTTATAAATCTAATTTAGCGTCCGCAAAAGTAATTCAAGCAAACAATGGTCGTCTTCATTCTGAAATTACTCAAGATCAAGTAGTTCAAAGGTATGTTGTGAATAAAACACTATAAGAATTTTCTTTCAGATTATTTTTAAACAGCAATAAAAAAAGCCCGACATCCTGTCGGGCTTTTTCGTATTTGGGTACTAGATATGACTCCTGTCGTATCTCACGCTCCTGGTGCTTGAACCTATTATTGTTGTTTTATGTTCCGGAACATCCTGTTCCTGTATGAGCTCATATTAGGAAAAAAGCGGGAAGTCGCCAATCCGCAAAATCCCTAAAAGCTTGTAGGTTAAAACGTACAAGATCGTCTTTTAATTTATTATTATGTTCTCATGGCTTGTTTTAAATCGAGATATATCCATGCTAAGTGGTTGTGAAAAATGTGATGAATGTGGAAGCCAATACTTAAAAAGTAAATCTAGCATGGCATCCTTGTGTCCTGAATGCGCCTATATAATTTATGGATATACAAATTGTAAGCATGTCTTTAAAGAGGGGCGTTGTAAACATTGTTATTGGGATGGCAGTACAACCACTTATATTGAAGATTTAAAGAAAAACTCATAAAAAATTTAGGACTCCTATTTATTCTTATTTTCTCTCCGCCTCTGTGCCACAACAGGCTTTAATCTTTTGCGCTGATTTAAAGTAATAAACTATTGCGGCACAGAGATAAAGGAGCTAAGCCAAACGCTTAGCCCAGACCACTTTTGTCACACCGCTGCATGAAGCTAAAAAGTAGGGGCAAAGTCCCGTGGGAGAACAGGACTTTGCAAACTGAAAAAATCGTAGCTACCTTGAACAAAACTTAAAGCCAAAATAGGTTTATAAATTGTCATATTATTCTCATAATAATTTATATCTATGAGTAGAATAAAAATATAATTAGTTTTAAGGATTAAAATAATTTTTAGGTAATAATTAATCCTCCTATGTATATAGGAAAATAAAACAATTAAAATTTTAAAATAAAAATAATTTATAAATTAAAAAACTAGGCAATAGAAAACCTAAATTTTAAATAAATAAAATGATTAAGTAGAAGAGGGAATAAGTTTGAAAAATGTCATGGTCAACTCCTTATAATTTATGGAGTCCTACCACCAGATTACCGCGAATTAATTTATGGTGGTAGAACGAAAGGGGGTTGACAGACTGGACTCGTAGAACCAGCACGCACGGGGCGTCCCCCATCCGTCCTACCGCAAAGAAAAGGGGACGCAAGGGTCTAACGACTTATAGATTGTACTATAACCCGCTACGAGTTACGGTCTGTCAAAACCGTCTGGCAATGTAGGCCAGCAACGAGATAATAATCGGTGATTTTAATTGCGTCAATTTAATATTTAAAATATTTTTGATTTAATAATAAAACTAAATGTATTTTTAAATAAAAATATTATTATTAACTTTTTATTTATATTCGATAAGAAAAAATAATAAATATAGAAATATTTTGCCAGTTCTAAAAAAGAACTTGATTGTTAAGATCTATTTTTGTCGTTTTTATAGAGATAAGAATGGAACGTGTCGTAATAACAGGTATGGGAATTAATTCCTGTATTGGAAATACATTAGAGAAAGTAACCGAGTCCTTAAAAGCAGGCCGCTCAGGCATTCGCTATAACGATGTCTATGCACAATTGAATTTTCGAAGTCATGTGAGTGCCACTGCCGAAATGGATTTTGAAAATATTGATCCAGAATTAAAAAAACACATGGGTGTTTGTGCCATGTATGCATACAATTCAGCGGTCAATGCGCTACAACACGCTGAGCTTGATGTGAGTGATATTGCCAACAACTCAAAATATGGTGTGATTGGAGGAACAGGTGGCAGCTCGACAGCTTCAATCATCGACATGCTGCATAGCTTAAAAGAAAAAGGTGCAAGCGAAGTATCGCCTGATTTAGCACCACGCTATCTTACAAATACGGTTAGTTCTAACTTAGCAAATGCTTTCAACCTAAAAGGTATCTCTCAATCAATCGCGAGTGCCTGTGCCACTTCAGCCGACGCAATCGGCTATGCATTTCATCTTATTGCCGCTGGTAAACAAGACTTAATGCTGGCGGGTGGCGGCGAAGAAGACCATTGGTCCCAAACAGCAATATTCGATGCGATGGGGGCTTTATGCTCTAAATATAACGATGCACCAGAAACAGCTTCACGCCCATATTCAAAAGATAACGATGGCTTTGTGATCGCTGGCGGCGGTGGCATGGTGGTTTTGGAGTCTTTAAGCCATGCCCAAAAGCGCGGAGCAAAAATTTTGGCAGAAGTGGTTGGGTACGCTGCCAATAGTGACGGTGTCGATATGGTAGCCCCAAGTGGCGAAGGCGCGACCCGTTGCATTAAATTGGCACTCGCAGAAGCCAAGCAAAATGGCTCTGAAACGATTGACTATATCAATACGCATGGCACTTCAACGCCAGTCGGAGACATTCCAGAGCTATTGGCTATAGAAAGAGCTTTTGGCAGTGAAAAAGTACCGCCACTCAGCTCGACCAAGTCCATGACTGGGCATAGTTTGGGGGCAGCAGGCGTACACGAAGCGATTTATTCTATTTTAATGCTGCAAAATAACTTTATCGCACCAAGTATTAATATTACCGAACTGCGCGAAGAAGCTAAAAAGTTCGATATTGTTCAAACAAGCAGAGAAACCGAACTGAAAACAGTTATGAGTAATAGCTTTGGTTTTGGTGGCGTAAATACTTGTCTCGTTTTTAGAAAATGGGAAGAGTAATTTAAAACTCATAATATATATAGGCGTGAGAAAAAGAATAAATTTAGAAAGTTAAGAAAAGCGTAATTGATTACGCTTTTTCTCTCATAAGACATAGTTTAAGCAGCTTGAATGGCTTCACCACAAAGAGAAACAGTTTCTTGCTTATGCTGGTGTAAGTACCAGAACTGCTCTGCAATGGTTTCTGGATGTACCGTGTAAGTCTTATCTTGTGCTCCAGATGTCCCATCAACGAAACCATTCACAATCACTTGGCTCACGTAAACATTTGAGTCGGCAAGACTATGAGCAAGTAAATTGGTGGTTTTGTATTGAGCGGCAGCGGTGGTTGCTAAGGATGAGTACTCTTTAGCAACCAAGTCGATACCCACTGCATCGAAAGCAAAAATTCCGTTTGTCGATAAAATGCTACCGTGGTTCTTCTCTAAATCGCCTAAGCAAGCTTGTACCGTCGCAATATAGCTCGAAACACGAATATGAAAGCTTTTGGTGAGCTCTAGAGGAGGGGTTTTTAGGATATTACCTTCAATATCATGGAAAGCATTCCAATGAATATTTTTAATCTCTCCTAATCGGTCTTTAATACGATTAATAAGATTTGGTATATCTTCAAGAACCGCTAAATCACATGCAAAAGCGTAAGCTTCAATACCTTGTGTTTTAAGTTCTAAAATGGCTTTTTCGAGTTTTTCAGCATTACGTGCCACTAAACCGATTTTATAGCCTTCTTTACCAAATTTATGTGCTACGGCTTTGGAAATACCTGTTCCATAACCAAAAATTATAATATTGTTGTTCATTATAAAGTTCCAAAAAACCAATCATTTGGTTAGAAATAGTTTATAATATGTTTTTATAATGTATTCAAGCGCAAAAGTTATCTCTAAGAATAGTGCCCAAAGAATAAAAATGCTTAAAAGTGGGGATTAGGGAGTCAGCTTTACATGAGTTATTCGGCTAAACATGCGCTATTGAAAGAATTATTAGTTTGACTTCTCTATCTTCCTGTCATAAATTAATTGGAACGATCGTTCCTGTTAAGTGTATGTATGCGTACAAAAGAATTTGAAACTGATGAAATTGCTGATGCTGCAATGCAAGTTTTTTGGCGTCGTGGTTATGCTGCAACTTCAGTGCAAGATTTGGTTGACGGTACGGGACTATCAAGAAGTAGTCTTTACAGTACCTTTCAAAACAAACAGGGTCTTTATCAAACAGCGTTACAGCGCTATGAACTTTTAACTATACTTAATAATGTGAAGCTGTTATCTGGTTCAGGTTCGCCCAAAGCCCTTATTCGGCAATTACTGATAAATGTGGTTAAAGATGAGCTAAGTGATCCAGAACACAAAGGATGTCTTGTCGCAAATGCTTGTTTGGAACTGGCTGGCCATGATGAAGATGTCGCTCAATTTGTTGTGAGCAACCTACAGAAACTACAACATGCTTTAGAGAGTTTATTAATTAAAGCTCAACAATCTGGTGAAATTGCTTCTACTCAAAACCCGCGTGCGTTAGCGAGTTTTTTTGTAAATACGATTCAAGGATTACGTGTTTTAGGGAAAGGCAGCCCACTTGAACAAAGAAAGCAATGTTTAATGGATGTGGTCGAGGTTGCTTTAAACATTTTATAAAACTCATTTAAACCTTAACTATTGTTGAGCTGAATAGTTAAGGTTTTTATTTAACTTAAATTGGAATGATCATTCCAAAATAATGACTTTAGTTTCCATGGAGAACAAATGTCTTCCCATCCTAATCCGATAAAACAAGCATATAACGATGCAGAGCAGAGTAAGTACGCTGTAAAAGAATTTGAGAGTAAAGCTTTATGAATATAAAGAATGATGGAACATCTCATCAGCTAACTAATGAATTCTCTACTCAATTACCAATTTGGAAACTGTTGGCTTTTACAGTTGCAGGCTTTCTGACCATTATGACAGAAACCATGCCAGCAGGGCTTTTGCCCCAAATCAGTCAAGGCTTACATATTTCAGAAGCTTATGCAGGACAGCTTATAGCAGTGTATGCCTTAGGTTCTGTTTTAGCAGCAATACCGCTGATTAGCCTTACCCGTAGTTGGAATCGGAGACCCTTATTACTCAGTGCTATTGCAGGGTTACTTTTATTTAACGCGATTACTGCCTTATCAAATGACTATACTCTGACTTTAAGTGCTCGTTTTATTGCAGGGATGGCAGCGGGTGTTATTTGGGGGCTTTTAGCGGGTTATGTAAGACGCATGGTCTCTGCATCGTATCAAGGACGAGCTTTAGCAATCGCTGGGGTTGGGCAACCGATAGCTTTATCAATAGGAGTTCCTTTGGGTGCGTGGTTGGGAACATTGTTTGAATGGCGTGGCGTGTTTTGGATCATGTCTTTATTGGCATTGATTTTATTTGTCTGGATTCGTTTTAGCATTCCTGATTTTGCAGGGCAGTCAGCGCAAAAAAGGTTACCCATTTTAAAAGTTCTTTTAATGCCGGGCATCAGAGCTATTTTAGCAGTCGTCTTTCTTTGGATATTGGCGCATAGCATTCTCTATACTTATATTTCACCTTTTTTGGCCTCGACAGGGCAGACATATAAAGTTGAGACTATCCTGTTCATATTCGGTATTTCTTCAATTGTCAGCATTCTCATTACAGGGATGTTTATCGATCGTTCATTAAGAAAAATAACACTTTTGAGCTTATTTATCTTTGCCATCGCAACAGCGCTGTTAGGTGTTTATAGTTCTTCAAATTTTGTCGTGTTCACGAGTGTAGTGTTATGGGGAGTAACTTTTGGTGGTGCTCCAACACTATTACAAACAGCTCTGGCAAATACTGCGGGTCCCGAAGCAGATGTGGCGCAGTCTATGTTGGTCACGGTATTTAACCTTGCTATAGCTTTTGGTGGAATGGTTGGTGGTGGATTGCTTGAAAGTTTTGGGGCAGCCTATTTTCCATGGTTTATGCTAGTTTTTGCCTTGATCGCATTATGTACCGTTTACCAAACCCGTAAACATGGTTTTATCTCTTCATAAAAGGCTTTTGCCCTTCATGACTAAAAAATGAAGGGTAATTTACTTTTATAGCCTGATGTCCTATTGGTCAAAACAATGAATGATTTGGTAAAATAAACCGAAAAATACAAATAAATCGGAATTTAAATTTAACTAATTATGGGTAAATGGGAATAAATTCTTTTAAATTTGTCTAATGACGTAAAAATTCCCAAAAATATTAAAAATTAGCTTTTCTTAGAAAAACAATCCCACAGGGTGCTGGCTAAACTATATCTCAAGGGTGTGATAGGGATCGAAAAGAGTAGCATGCACCAAAACGTATAACGTTAGTGTGTACTCACCCAAAAGGTCTCGATTCGGCTTAGGACGCTATAGATCAAAAGTTTATAGGCATAAGGTTCTAACTTACAAAGTTATAATTGTTGAAGTAAACCATAGATGTTTTCCCTTGACACCCTAAAAAATTCTCTATAATAAAAACGATACTTTACAAGAATATAATTTATGAATAAGCCTTATCTTTCTGCTTTACCTACCGACAGTCAAATCTCATCTCAACTGAATAATGCTTACTTCCACGATTCGTGGAGTATTGTGCTTGGTCAGCCCGACCTAAATGTATTTCAGCAACTTATTAAGCTATTCCAGCACACTCCAGAGTGGATAGAGTGGAGCATGAATATGCGTAATAAAATTACTTCAAAGATTGGGCTTAAAGATTTAGGAAGTTTTAAGCAGATTGATACTCATAAAAAAGAAAATGAATATGTCGCAGGCGACCGAATTGGAATTTTTACTTTTTTGCAGCGTACCGAAAATGAGTTAGTGATTGGAGATGATGACAAGCACTTAAATGTGACTTTATCCATATACAAGAATGAAAAGACCAAAGTGCTTACCGTAACTACAATAGTGCATATTAAAAATTGGCTTGGGCGATTGTATATGCTACCTGTAATTCCTGCCCATCGAAAAATCGTACCAGCGACTTTACAGATTTTAGGTTAGATTACTATTTTTATTTACGATGTGATCAGCCAAAATTGTTTATATAATAATCTTATTATCATAATAACGAGCTGAATAATATGGAAAATAAAAATCAGTGTCGGCAATGCGCCGTTTGTGGGAAAAATTTTCCTTTAAAAGATCTAGTGTCTGGTGAAGTCATTCGTAATGTGATTAGTGATGAAATTTTAAAAGACTATCCAGATTGGAATTACTCAAGTTTTATTTGTCGAGCCGATCTGGCAGATTATCGAATTAAATATGTTCAATCACTTTTACGTTCCGAAAAGGGCGAACTCTCTAATTTAGAAAATGAAGTGATTGGCAGTATGCAACGCCATGAGCTAATTAGCCGAAATACAGAGTCGGATTTTGATCAGAATTGGACATTTGGAGAAAAGTTAGCAGATAAGATCGCAACATTTGGGGGTAGCTGGGCTTTTCTCATTTGTTTTGCTCTATTTTTGACAGGTTGGATTATTCTAAATACGGTCGTAATGGTAGTACGGCCTGTTGATCCTTATCCCTTTATTTTGCTGAATTTAGTTTTGTCATGCTTAGCTGCAATTCAAGCGCCTATTATTATGATGAGTCAAAACCGCCAAGAAGCCAAAGACCGTTTACGTTCTCAACATGACTATCAAATTAATTTAAAAGCCGAACTTGAAATTCGTCATTTGCATGAAAAAATGGACCATCTTTTATCGCATCAGTGGGAAAGACTTGCGCATATTCAAGAAATTCAGCTTGATCTTTTAGCTGAAATGAATAAAAAACGATAAAGATTTTCTGAGTTTCACGTGGAACATGAGTAAAGCGTTATAGATTATTTTGCGGTAGATCTGAAATTTCTTTATGATTTGCCGCCATGCTCCATTGCTGTTTCTACGACCATGCCTTTAAACGACAACTTTGTTTACGCTCCGCCACAAGATCCGCTTTCAATTTTATTTGAAGACGATGATTTGGTTGTGGTTGATAAACCTGCGGGTTTGTTGTCGGTAATGGGACGGTTACCTGAGCATCATGACAGTGCTTATTTACGGGTGCTGGAAAAATTCCCTTTAGCTAAGGTTACGCATCGTTTAGATATGGCGACATCAGGCTTACTTATGTTTGCTAAACACCGTGATGCAGAAGTTGCGGTAAGTAAAATGTTTCAGGCCAGAACAGTCAAAAAACATTATATTGCTTTGGTGCAAGGCCCAGTCGCAGAAGAGGGCAGTGTTGAGGTTCCACTCATTACCGACTGGGAAAATCGCCCAAGACAAATTGTACATTTTGAACTAGGTAAACACGCTAAAACCTTGTTTCAGCCTTTGTTTTATGATGAAAAAATCGATCAAAGTCGAGTATTACTTGAACCAGTAACAGGACGTTCACATCAGCTACGTGTGCACATGATGCATATAGGACATCCGATTATGGGGGACAAGTTATATCACCCTGAGCCTAAACGTTTTCACTTAAACCGTATGGCCTTACATGCCGCATATTTGGCTTTCCAACATCCCTTAAATGGAACGGATGTAGTGATTGAGTCACAAGTGCCTTTTTAAAATTTATATAATTAAAAAAATTAATTTGATGCAATTGGGAACGGAATATATACCCAAATTGCAATAAAAGTCGGGTATTCTGGATGTCGAATAATATTAATACCGCGACAACAACAAGGATCACTTTATGACTCGTGACTACGAACAATTTCCAGATGATGATAACGGCAATGTACTTTGGCAAATGGCTGAAGATGGGGATGATTTAACCGAGCTGCATGAAATTGAATTTTCTATTGCTTTTCATGATCAGAAAAATGCAGAGCAATGTGCGCTGTATTTGCTTTATCAAGAACAAAAAGTTTCACTTTTTCAAGATGACTCTGTTGAGCCAAATGAATGGGTGATTACCATCTTCGTTAACATGGAACCTGAGTATTCGGACATTGTTGACTTGGAACAATGGTTTGCCAGCATCGCTGAGAAATTTCAGGGCGAATATGATGGATGGGGCTGTATGGCCTATGTCTTTGAGGAAGACGAAGAAGATGACCTGTTGCAGTAAGGTCTAAAATAAAGAGTAGGAGATAATCATGAACTTATCTCAAAAACAAATTGCAGTACGGTTTTTAGAGCTTGCCGCAGCTGGTGAAGTTGATGAAGCTTACAGCAATTACACTGCGCCGAACTTCAAGCATCACAACCCTTATTATGCGGGTGATGCGACTTCTTTGAAGGAAGGGATGCGTGAAAGTGCAATTGAAACTCCCAACAAAGTCTTTGATGTTCAACATGTCATTGAAGAGGGCGATTTGGTTGCTGTGCATTCAAAACTTGAAATGCAAATGAATGGGTTAACCACCTTGGCCGTGGTTCATATTTGCCGTTTTGAAAAGGGTAAAATTGCTGAGTTTTGGGATATTGGACAAGTACAGCCCGACCCACTCGTCAATGAAAATGGTATGTTCTAATGAAAAGCCCGAAAGTTTTCGGGCTTTTTTTATTTATAGAAGAATTAAAATTTCCACTGTGCCGAGATTGAGGCATTCAGTGGTTCACCTGGTTGAACCCATAAATCGCTATAGCTTGAGACATAGTAGGTTTTATCAAACAGATTATTTACATTGAGCTGATAACGTAAACGATCAGATGGGGCATAGTAACCATTTAAATTGACCAGCGCATAGCTTGGTAAATTAAAGCCATTATCTAGATTATGCCCACTGCGTTCGCCTACATAAGTAAGGTTGGCACCTACACCTGCTTTTCGTGGGCCTTCTTGTAGAAACTCATAATTGGTGCTTACGGAGCCTTGATGTTTTGGAACATTGCTTAGACGAGCGCCTTTTGCCAAGTCTTGGTCTTTTTCAATTTGAGCATCGGTATAACTATAGTTGGCATTGACGAACCAGCGATCAGTGATTTGGCTATTTAAGTCAAACTCAACTCCTTTACTACTCACTTCACCTGCTGCGGTTTGAAAATTACTGTCGATAGGGTCTGTCGTCAGTACATTCTGTTTTTTCATTTTAAACAAAGCGAGACTCAGCACACTTTGGTCGTTTATTTTATATTTGGTACCGACTTCATAGCTTTCGCCTTTTTCAGGAGCAAAAGTCTGACCATTTCGATTCATGCCACTATTCATGGCAAATGAGCGGCCATAGTTGCTATAAAACGCCCATTGGTCAGAGGTCTTAAAGTTTACTCCGAAACGCGGACTATTTTGATGAAGTGTCTGGTTGCTTTCAGTCTGAGTCAGGTGATTTTTAAAGTCTTGTTCGACCTGATCAAAACGGTTACCGAATAGCACACTCCACTGATCATTGAAAAAGATCTGATCTTGTACATTCAGTGCGAAGTAACGCTGGCGCTCTTTGGTGTTGGTAAACGGAGTGAGGTTCGGTAAATATTTGCCATATTCAGGTTGGTAAATATCAATTGTGTTTGGCATACCAGCACTGTGATTACGACGAAGCTGGTTTTGTTTATAGTCAAGTTGACCAAGCTCGGTTGAAAGTAAAATTTCATGGCGAGCCCAAGAGGTATCAAGCTTGCCAAGTAACTCTGTCTGAGCTAGGACATCTTCACTTGTATAGTCACGATAGCGACGTTGACGTTCTAAAGTACGTCCATCGGCTTGCATACGCCGAGGTTCGGTTGCAAAGCCGACCATTTTGGCATCTTTATAGCTGACCGCACTATTTAGTTTCCAGTCAGGATTAAACTCGTGACTCAGACGTAATTGGTAAAAGTAATCTTTTATTTTTAAATCGCCGTCGTCAGGTTCACCTGTAAATGTTTTCGGGTCCATCACAAATTGGTGATGGACTGTGCTGACCCCACGGTCAAAGGTTCCTTTATGCTCAGTAAATTCACTGTCAAAGTCGAGTTGCGTTTGGTCTGAAATTTTCCATGTAAGCTGTGGTGAAAAGAACCAGCGTTCACTGCTGACATGATCACGGAAGCTTTGATTATCTTCATGAGCCACTGCTACACGATAGGCCAGTTCATCATTTATAGGCGCGGTATGTTCGAGACTAATTCGGTATTGTTCTTGGGTATTAGCGCGTAAGTTAACTTCACTTTCACTTTCCCATTGTGGTTTTTTACTATTGAGGTTAAGTAAGCCTCCTGTTTCGCCCCGGCCATATAGCGCCGCCATTGGTCCTTTTAAAAACTCTAAAGATTCAATATTTACTACATCTTTTGGAGCACTGATTCCTCGGTTAACACTCAGACCGTTTCGAATCATAGAGGCACCTAAATTTGGGTCGCCACTAAAACCTCGGAAAGAGTAGTTATCCCAAAAGCCGCCCCCATAATTGTTTTGATGAAAAACTCCGCTCACTAAAGTTAATGCATCATCAATCCGTTGAACGTCTTGTTGTTCTATCATTTGTTTAGAGAGAAAAGCACGATTAAACGGTACATCTAGAACATCGTGAGAAAATTTAGTCGCCGAGCTATTTTGGCTCACATCTTCTTTGTTGCTTTCAGCCTGAATGCGTATGGTTTCAAGTACTGTTGACGTTTCCTCTCCCCAAGTGAGGGGCGATATAAATGATAGACCTAACGAAGACAGCAATCCTAATTTGTGTCGCATAAATAATCAGCCATAAAAAGACAAAAGGTATTAAATGTAATAGTATAACGTTACATTATTTTGTTGATTACCGCTATGTCTATAGAAAAAAATATTGAACGTTTACAGTCGATTGATGCTTTACGTGGTCTGGTCATCATTATTATGTTGCTCGACCATGTAAGAGAAACTTTCTATTTACATAAACAGGTTACCGACCCAATGGACGTAACAGTAACAGAACCGGCTTTATTTGGCAGTCGATTATTGGCCCATATTTGCGCTCCGGTTTTTGTACTTTTAACCGGTATTTCTGCATTTTTATTTCAATCAAAAAAACAGGACTTACAACAAACGCGCGCTTTTTTATTAAAGCGTGGCTTATTTTTGATTGCACTGGAGCTCACGCTGGTGAACTTTGCATGGACAGCAACTTTTCCACCCGAAGTCATTTATTTACAGGTGATCTGGGCGATTGGTATTAGCATGGTGGTGCTAGCGTGCTGTGTAAGTTTGCCTTTGCCTGTTCTTGCGGGCGCAGGTTTGGTTATTATTTTTGGGCACAATTTATTAGATTCAGTGCACTTCTCACAAGGCGTCTTGCAAAATATATGGTTTGTTTTACATGACCGTGGTTGGATTGAGATTGCAGACATCAAGCTTCGCACAAGCTATCCAGTTTTACCTTGGATTGGGGTGATTTTATTGGGCTATGCGCTAGGTCAGTTCTTTAGTTCAAAATATTCAGCAAAGCAAAGAAGCTGCACTTTACTCAGCCTTGGTTTAGTAAGTATTGGATTGTTTGTTTTACTGCGTTTTATCAATGTCTATGGCGACCAGCCGTGGCAACATTTTGAGTCATTACAACTGAGTCTCATGAGCTTTTTTAACCTCACTAAGTATCCGCCGTCTTTATTATTTATTTTGCTGAATGTTGGAATTGGCTTGCTTGTGCTCGTTGCTTTTGAGCGTATGCAGCAATGCTCGTTTTTAAAACCCTTGGTGGTGTTTGGCTCGGTGCCTATGTTCTTTTATTTATTGCACTTATATGTATTGAAACTCATGTATGTGTTTGCACTCAGTGTGTGGGGAGCTAACTACGGGAAGTATTTGTCGGTCAATCATGTGTGGATGCTGTGGTTAATCACGATAGTGTTATCTTTTGCGCTCTATCCAGCAGTTAAGTGGTTCTCGAAGTTCAAACATCAAAATAAACATATTTCGATTTTAAAATATTTCTAATTTCCAAAACTTGAGTAAAGCGAGTTCAATGGAGCTTCGCTTTACTTGCTTACATCTAAATATAAAGTTTCTTTTACTTCTTCCATGACCACATAACTATGTGATGATGCCGAAGCAGGAAGTTTCTTTAACAGATCACCTAACAAGCGGCGGTATGCACTCATTTCTTTTAAGCGTGCTTTTACAAGGTAGTCAAATTCACCTGAAATGAGGTGGCATTCAAGCACTTCAGGAATCTCAACTAAATCTCTAGCCACCTGATCAAACACATCGCCAGATTTGGCAGATAACTTAATTTCTAAAAAGACAAGCAGGTTACGGTCCACAAAGGCTGGGTTTAACCGAGCGTAATAACCCATGATAATGCCATCGCGTTCTAGGCGTTTTACACGCTCTGAACAAGGGGTGGTCGACAGGTTAACTCTCGATGCCAAATCACTAATCGCAATTCGTCCTTCGCGCTGCAAAATGTCCAGAATCATGCGATCTATACGATCTAAGGGGCGCATAGATATTTCCTCTTTTTTTAAAATTCTCGCGAGAAAAACATAAATTTACCTAGATTATACCCTGAAAAACAGTGAAATAAACTATTGAAGCAGAAATATACTAGTTAAATAAACTGGTGTGCGTGAGGGAATGGAAATGCGCGTAATTGTATTAGGTAGCGGCGTTATCGGAGTGGCAAGTGCCTATTATCTAGCTCAACAAGGAGCTGAGGTCACTGTTCTTGACCGTCAGGCAGGCCCTGCTGAAGAAACAAGCTTTGGTAATGCAGGTCAAATTTCGCCAGGGTATTCGACCCCTTGGGCAGCACCAGGAATCCCTTTTAAAGCTGTGAAGTGGATGTTCCAACATCACGCACCGCTTGCGATTAATTTAGATGGCAGCATGTGGCAGTTACAGTGGATGGCGCAAATGCTAAAAAACTGTAATCCACAAAGTTATGCTGTGAACAAAGAACGTATGATGCGCGTGGCTGAATACAGCCGTGATTGCTTACGTGAACTTAGAAAAGATACAGGCATTAATTACGAAAACCGTGCTAAAGGTACGTTGCAGTTATTCCGTAAAGAAGCACAAATGGAAGCGGTTCAACGCGACATTAGCGTGCTACAAGAGTGCGGCGTAAGCTACGAATTATTAAATGGCAACGAACTTGGTCGTGTAGAACCCGCTTTGGCAAATGCGCAAGATAAACTCGTTGGTGGTTTACACTTACCAAATGACGAGACAGGTGACTGTTATTTATTTACCAATGCTTTAGCTCAAATTGCTAAAGAGTTAGGTGTTAACTTCCAGTTCAACCAAAACGTAGAAAAATTGATTGTTGAAGGCGATGAAATTAAGGGCGTTCAGGTCAATGGTAAGGTCTTAACTGCAGATCGTTATGTTTTAGCGTTTGGTAGCTATTCACGTGATTTCTTGAAACCACTTGATCTACAGTTACCTGTATATCCTGTGAAAGGTTATTCGTTGACGATTCCAATTGTTGATCCTGCTTTTGCTCCGCAATCTACAGTGCTTGATGAAACCTACAAAATTGCGATTACGCGTTTCGACCAACGTATTCGCGTAGGTGGTATGGCAGAGCTAAGTGGTTTCAATTTAGGTCTGAACGAAGACCGACGTGCAACCTTACAAATGGTGACTCAGGACTTGTTCCCAGGCGGCGATATGGCACAGGCGTCTTTTTGGACTGGTTTACGTCCAATGACACCAGACAGCACTCCAATTATTGGTGCGACTCGCTTTAAAAATCTGTTCTTGAATACAGGTCACGGTACTTTAGGTTGGACCATGGCATGTGGTTCAGGAAAATTAATCAGTGACATCGTATTGAATCATAAGACTGAAATCAGTACCGATGGCCTTTCAATTCAGCGTTATTCACACGCACATGCTGCATAACGGACGTTAGGAAAGTAATCATGCCTCGTCCTATTATCGCAGTGATCCACCGTCAAGCCTTACAAAATAATTTGGCGGTGGTACGCAAGGCTATGCCAAACAGTAAGGTCTTTGCCGTTGTAAAAGCCAATGCTTATGGACACGGAATTGAACGTGTTTATGAAGCGTTTAAAGCGGCAGATGGCTTTGCCTTACTTGATCTTGATGAAGCAAAACGAATTCGTGCTCTAGGTTGGACAGGTCCAATTTTATTGCTCGAAGGAATTTTCTCTCCTCAAGATTTATTTGATTGTGTGCAATATCAACTCAGTTTCACCATTCATAGTGAAGCGCAAATCGAGTGGGTAGAAAAGCATCCTTATGCGGCCCAATTTGATGTTTTTTTGAAAATGAACAGCGGTATGAACCGTCTTGGTTTTAAACCACAGCACTATGTTCAGGCTTGGGAACGTTTAAATAACTTGGCAACTGTATCCAAGATTACGCACATGATGCATTTTTCAGATGCAGATGGTGACCGTTTTGGCCAGCAAGGTATTGATTATCAAATCACTGCATTTGAAGAAATTATTAAAGATTTACCGGGTGAAAGGTCGGTAAGTAATAGTGCGGCAATTCTGCGTTATCAAGACCAGCTCAAATCAGATTATGCACGTAGCGGCATCATGCTCTATGGCAGCTCGCCAGACTACCCGACGCATAGTATTGCAGACTGGGGCTTACAACCCACCATGAGCTTACGCAGTGAAATTATTTCCGTTCAGCATTTAGAGCCGAATGAAAGCGTAGGTTATGGCTCAAACTTTGTCGCAGAGCAACCCATGACGATTGGAATTGTTGCTTGTGGCTATGCCGATGGTTATCAACGTATTTCACCAACAGGTACGCCTGTTTTAGTGGACTCAGTCCGCACTCGCACAATTGGCCGTGTCAGCATGGATATGTTGGCAGTCGATTTAACGGGTATTGACAGTGCCAAAGTCGGCAGTGAAGTGGTGCTCTGGGGCCAATCAAGTAAAGGCGTCGTTTTACCTATTGATGATGTCGCAATTTCATCCGGTACGGTGGGCTATGAACTGATGTGTGCCGTCACCGTCCGTGTTCAATTTATTAATCAGGTATAAGGAAATCCGAATGTCTAATTCAGATATACAAAAGATTAACACTAACGAAGTCATGAGCGCCGTGACTGTTTTTAACAAAGTAGTTTATCTGTCAGGTCAGGTACCTAAAAATACCGAGCAAGACGTGGCAGGCCAAACTCGTGAAATTCTTGCAACGATTGATGAACTTTTGGCATTAGCCAATACCGACAAATCTCGCTTGCTCTCTGCACAGCTCTATTTGAAAAATCTTTCTGACTTTTCAACCGTAAATGCAATTTGGGTTGACTGGTTAAAAGGGTGTGTTGCTCCATCGCGTGCCACAATTCAGGCCGATTTGGTCAATCCAGATTGGTTAATTGAAATTGCCGTGACGGCAGCACAAAAGTAATTCGTTTTTACTCCAAAAATGATGATGTATCTAACAGAAGGAAGATAGATACGGTTTAACCAGTCATTTTTGGTGAACAGATTCAGTGACCTATGGCATACGGTTCGATTTTCGCCATAGGTTGCTGATCTTAACAAAGGAATTCAAAAAGGAATTTTAATATGACAACGGCTCGTCATTCAGATACGGAAAATTCTCCTGATCATCTGCAACGAAAACTGTCTAACCGTCATTTACAACTGATTGCTATTGGCGGTGCAATTGGAACCGGCCTATTTATGGGCTCGGGCAAAACTATCTCCCTCGCAGGTCCTTCAATCCTTTTGATCTATATGATTATTGGAGGCATGTTCTTTTTCTTAATGCGTGCAATGGGCGAGTTGCTCCTTGCAAATCTGCATTACAAATCTTTTGTTGAT
The DNA here is from genome assembly GCF_001541635.1 of Acinetobacter sp. LMB-5. Taxonomy (NCBI): domain Bacteria; kingdom Pseudomonadati; phylum Pseudomonadota; class Gammaproteobacteria; order Moraxellales; family Moraxellaceae; genus Acinetobacter; species Acinetobacter sp. LMB-5. The sequence continues at coordinate 20,610 of NZ_LRDR01000012.1, forward strand.
ATGGCTCATGACTTGATTGGTCCTTGGGCTGGTTATTATTTGGGCTGGACTTATTGGTTAGGTTGGGTGCTGGTGGGTATTGCGGACCTTTCAGCGGTCATTAACTATTTAGGTTTCTGGCTGCCTGACGGTGCAAGTTTCTCACCAATACAGCAAGCCATGATTAGTGCAGGCTGTGTATTGTTTGTGATGGGTCTTAACCTACTAACAGTACGTCTATTTGGTGAAATCGAATTCTGGTTTGCTCTTATTAAGATCTTGGCGATTATTGGCCTGATCGGAGTGGGCGGCTACATGATTTTCAGCCATTTCCAAGCTCCGCAAGGCGCTGTCGCAAGCATCAGTAATGTTTGGTCACATGGTGGTTTATTCCCGAAAGGTACAGAAGGCTTCTTGGCAGGATTCCAGATTGCTGTATTTGCTTTTGTCGGGGTTGAACTTGTAGGTACAACGGCTGCTGAAACCAAAGACCCGCAGAAGAACTTACCGAAAGCGATTAATGCGATTCCGGTACGTATTATTTTGTTCTATGTGTTGGCACTGTTTATTGTGATGTCAGTAACACCGTGGGACCATATTCGTGCAGACAAAAGTCCGTTTGTTGAGTTATTCTTAAATGCTGGTATTCCGGTTTCTGCAATCATCATGAACTTGGTGGTGCTATCTTCGGTCATGTCTTCAATGAACAGCGGTGTGTTTTCAACCAGTCGTATGTTGTTTGGATTATCAAAAGATGGTCAGGCACCGGGTGCATTTGGTCGTTTATCAAAACGCGCAGTCCCTTCAAATGGTTTGATTTTCTCTTGTACTTTCATTATGGGCGGAGCGGTGCTTCAGTACTTTGTTCCAAACACGATGGAAGCATTTACTTTGGCAAGTTCACTTTGTGTGATTCTATTCATTAGTGTCTGGAGTCTTATCATGGTGTGCTATTTACGCTACCGTAAATTACGTCCTGAATTACATGAAAAATCAACATTCAAAATGCCAGGTGGCGTTTGGATGAGTTATGTTGTTTTGGCATTCATGCTTTTCACTTTAGTTATTTTGGCATTAGAGCCAGATACATTGAAAGCTTTATATGTCAGTCCAGTATGGCTGGTCATTTTAGGTGTTACCTATCATGTGCTCTATAAACCACGTATGAAAAAACTAGGACGTGAACTCGTCAACGATCATTAAGTTTTATTAAAAAGCCAATCAATCATGATTGGCTTTTTTTATTTTTATTAGATTTTTTATCGGAATAATATTGTTTATTTTTGGATCAATAGAGCAGTTTGGAGGGTATTGGAAAAGTACATATAGCAGGATCACATGCTACACTTCGGCTAATCTGGAAACCCAGATTGTTTAATTAAAATTGCCGTGAAGGCAGTACATAAATAATGTGACTTAAAAAAATCAGGACAAACGATTTATCAATTAAGGAAAAAATATACTTGAACATCTTGTCCTGAGGTATAGACTCAGCAACCCACGATATACGGTTCGTTTTTCTCCCTATAGGTTGCTGATTTAAGTTAAGCAAAATATAAAAAGGACTTCTAATATGACAATGGTTCATCATTCTGATGAGGCAAGCTCCCCTGATCATTTACAACGGAAATTAAATAATCGCCATCTACAAATGATTGCAATTGGCGGTGCAATTGGAACCGGCTTATTTATGGGCTCGGGCAAAACCATCTCCCTCGCAGGTCCTTCAATCCTCGTTATCTATATGATAATTGGTGGCATGTTCTTTTTTCTGATGCGTGCATTAGGTGAACTACTGCTTGCCAACTTACATTACAAATCATTTGTCGATATGGCTTATGATTTGATCGGACCATGGGCTGGCTATTATATAGGCTGGACTTATTGGTTAGGCTGGGTACTGGTCGGTATTGCTGATTTGTCTGCGGTCATTAACTATTTAAGTTTCTGGCTGCCCGAAGGCGCCAGTTTCTCACCCATGCAACAAGCCATGATTAGTTCAGGCTGTGTACTATTCATTTTAGGGCTTAACCTTCTTACCGTTAAGCTATTTGGTGAAGTTGAATTTTGGTTTGCGCTGATTAAGATTTTGGCTATTATTGGCCTGATTGGAGTCGGTGGTTACATGCTCCTCACTCATTTTCAAGCTCCGCATGGCGAGGTTGTGAGTGTAAGTAATGTGTGGTCGCATGGCGGCATATTTCCAAAAGGCGTAAGCGGATTTTTGGCAGGTTTCCAGATTGCCGTGTTTGCCTTCATTGGCGTTGAATTGATTGGTACAACTGCTGCTGAAACGAAAGATCCAGAGAAGAATTTACCGAAGGCAATTAACGCGATTCCTGTACGTATTATTCTATTCTATGTGTTGGCACTCTTTGTGGTGATGTCAGTAACACCTTGGGATCACATTCGTGCAGATAAAAGTCCATTTGTTGAGTTGTTCTTAAATGCAGGTATTCCTATTTCTGCAATTATCATGAACTTGGTCGTACTGTCTTCAGTGATGTCTTCAATGAACAGCGGTGTGTTTTCAACGAGCCGTATGCTGTTCGGTTTATCAAAAGATGGACAGGCACCGAGTGCATTGGGGCGTTTATCAAAACGTGCCGTACCTTCAAATGGTTTAATCTTCTCATGTATTTTCATTATGGGTGGGGCAGTGCTTCAGTACTTTGTTCCAAACACGATGGAAGCATTTACTTTGGCAAGTTCACTCTGTGTGATTCTCTTTATTAGTGTATGGCTTCTGATCATGGCATGCTATTTACGTTACCGTAAGTTGAGTCCAGAGTTACATGCTAAATCGACCTTTAAAATGCCGGGTGGCGTGCTGATGGCATACGTTGTTATCGCATTCTTCTTGTTTACTTTGGTGATTTTGGCACTCGAGCCAGATACATTAAAAGCGGTATACGTGAGTCCATTGTGGCTAGTTGTTTTAGGCGTTAGCTATCATGTGTTTTATAAACCACGCATGAAAAAACTAGGCCAAGAAACTTTTGATTAATTATTGCTAATTTCAAAAAAGCCAATCATCCGTGATTGGCTTTTTTATTTATACTCTTTAATCAACCAACAAATGCTGATATTTATCGGCTTGTTTACGCAAATAGTCCCAAACCAATTTAATGCGCGGTTCATGTTGTAAATCAACAAAGGTCAGCATCCAAAACGTATGGGTAAAGCGAACTTGTTGCTCTAGCACCTCTTCAAGTTCCTGTTTATCATCTGCCAAAAACTTGGGCAAAATCGCAAGTCCTGCACCCGCACTTACCGCAATTTGCTGGGCTAAAATACTGCTGCTACGGAAGTTGGCATTCAGCTTTAAAGGGAGTCGTTCTAAACAGTACAACTCGGGGCTATACACTAGATCATCAATATAGTTCACAAAGCGATGTTGGGTTAAATCTTCTAAGGCTCGAATAGGCGGGTTTTGGGCCAGATAGTTTTTGCTACCATAAATTTTTAAACAATAATCTGATAATCGCGTAATGATGTAAGGGCCAGACGTAGGACGATCAATTGACACAACAATATCTGCCTCACGGTGTGAAAGCTTAATCATTTTTGGCACTGGAATTAGGTCGATGGTGAGCAGTGGATATTGGATAGAGAACTCAGCTAATAACCGAGCTAAAAAAGCAGTACCAAAACCTTCAGGTGTGCCAATTCGCACACGACCTTGCAAAGGTTGGTGTGGTTTTTCAATTTGTAAGAAAGCTTGTTCCATTTGCTCAACTCGAGGAACCAGTGCCATCCCTTCGAGTGTTAGCTCATAACCTGTCGCTTCACGCTTAAACAGCGTTGTACCCAAAGCAAGTTCTAGGGCCTGAATCCGTCTTGCAACCGTACTGTGCTCGACACCAATAATCCGCGCAGCATTGGTCAAAGTTTTAGTCCGAGCTAAAACCAGAAAAAAATGTAGATGATCCCAATCCACTTTCATTTTTGTTGTCATCCTTGTGCATATTTGCACAACAATCGTGCATGAATTTCCGTTGGTGGTCAAAGTTTTCTTTGCTAGTCTCAATTGAAACTGGAATAAAGAAAATACACAGATAAGTATTTTCCAATAATTGAACACAATAAAAATATGGCCTACGGAGAGGTTATGAACACAATCCAAAAAATCGAATTGGAAACCGCTAAATTACTCATTAACGGAAATTTTATCGAATCTGAAACACAAGAATGGCAAGATATTATTAACCCTGCAACACAGGAAGTGATTGGTCGTGTACCATTTGCAACGGTTAAAGAAGTTGACGCTGCTATTCAAGCTGCACAAGATGCTTTTGCTTCTTGGCGACAAACCCCAATTCAGGCACGCATGCGCATCATGCTCAAGTTACAAGACTTAATTCGTGCCAACATGAAAGAAATTGCGCAAGTACTAACGGCGGAACAAGGCAAAACCTTGGCAGATGCAGAAGGCGATATTCAACGTGGTTTAGAAGTCGTTGAACATGCCTGTTCAGTTGGTACTTTGCAAATGGGTGAATATGTTGAAGGTGTTGCACGTGGTGTAGACACTTACACATTGCAGCAACCTTTGGGTGTTTGTGCAGGTATTACGCCGTTTAATTTCCCAGCCATGATTCCACTTTGGATGTTCCCAATGGCAATCGTGTGTGGCAATACCTTTGTTTTAAAACCATCAGAACAAGACCCGTTATCAACCATGATGCTGGTTGAGCTTGCGATTCAAGCAGGTGTTCCAGCGGGTGTACTTAACGTTGTGCATGGTGGCAAAGAAGTGGTTGACCGTTTGTGCACACATAAAGACATTAAAGCGATTTCATTTGTAGGTTCAACTGCAGTTGGAACACATGTTTATAACCTTGCAGGGCAACATGGTAAACGCGTGCAGTCGATGATGGGTGCAAAAAACCATGTTGTGGTCATGCCTGATGCCAATAAAGAACAAACTTTAAATGCTTTGGTGGGCGCAGCGTTTGGTGCTGCTGGGCAACGCTGTATGGCATTGTCGGTTGCAGTCATGGTCGGTGACAGCAAACAATGGATTCAAGAGTTAGTTGAAAAAGCGAAAACCTTAAAAGTAAACGCAGGCCATGAGCCAAATACTGATATTGGCCCTGTCATTTCAAAACGTGCTAAAGCGCGAGTACTCGACTTAATTAATAGCGGTGTTGAGCAAGGTGCAGAGTTACTACTCGATGGTCGCGATGTTCAAGTTCAAGGCTATGAATCGGGCAACTTCGTGGGTGCAACGATTTTTAGTGGCGTAAATACCGACATGCGTATTTATAAAGAAGAAATCTTTGGCCCTGTTCTTTCAATTATTTGTGTAGACACACTTGATGAAGCGATTGCGCTTATCAACGCCAACCCATTTGGTAACGGTGTAGGTCTATTTACACAAAGCGGTGCGATTGCACGTACTTTCCAAAACTTAATTGATATTGGTCAAGTTGGTATCAATATTCCAATTCCTGTGCCAGTGCCTTTCTTTAGTTTTACCGGTTCAAGAGGTTCAAAGCTGGGTGATTTGGGGCCATACGGCAAACAGGCTGTGCAGTTCTATACCCAAACCAAAACCATTACAAGTCGCTGGTTTGAAGATAGCCATGAAGTTAGCGGTGTAAATACAACCATTAGTTTACGTTAAGGGGATCACGGATGAATATCGCCTTTATCGGTCTAGGCAATATGGGCGGCAAAATGGCCCATAACCTACTTAAAGCCGGACTCAATGTTTATGGATATGACCTCAGTGAAGTTGCGATTCAGCACTTCGCCGAGGCAGGTGGGGTGGTGTGTGATAGCCCACAGGATGCAGCTAAACAAGCAGATGTGGTCATTACCATGTTGCCTGCGGCAAAGCATGTTAAGGAAGTTTACTTGGGTGAAAATGGTGTCTTGGAAGTGCTAAAAGCAGGTAGCTTATGCATTGATAGTAGCACCATTGACCCGCAAACTATTAAAGACATTGCCACTGTTGCACATAGCAAAAATATTAAAATCTGTGATGCACCCGTCTCTGGTGGAACCATTGGTGCTCAAGCAGGAACCTTAACCTTTATGGTGGGTGCCGATGATCAAACCTTTAATGAAGTAAAACCTGTACTTAGCCACATGGGTAAAAATATAGTTCATTGTGGTGATGTCGGCGCAGGTCAAATTGCCAAAATCTGCAACAACCTGATTTTAGGTATTTCAATGGCTGCTGTTGCCGAAGGTATGGCACTCGGTGTAAAGCTGGGCATCGACCCACAAGCATTGGCAGGCGTCATTAACACCTCAAGCGGTCGTTGCTGGAGCTCGGATGTGTGTAACCCATGGCCGCATATTAATGAAAATGCCCCAGCATCTCGAGGTTACCAAGACGGCTTTGCAACTCAGCTGATGCTAAAAGATTTGGGTCTTGCAGTAGAAGCGGCAGGCCAAGTCAAACAGCCAGTCGTATTAGGTGGCATGGTGCAACAGCTGTATCAGCAAATGTGCATGCGTGGTAATGCCAATCTCGACTTTTCGAGCATTATTCAGCAATACCTGCCACAAGAGGCATAACGGTAAAGCCAAAGGATGGCTTTAAACACATTAAACCCTGTCGTGAATAACAACAAATCCGGACTGAGGGAAAAGATATGATGGATTATCAAAATGCTGCACAGACTTTCGATTTGGAAAGCACTGCAAAACTGATGTTATCAGGTTCACTTGATAGCTTAAATGCTTGTTATGAATGCTGTGATCGACACGCAGATGGCGACAAAATTGCGCTGTATTGGCAAGGAAAAGACGGACGAAAAGAGCAATATACCTTCCGTGAATTAAAAGAGTGGTCGAGTCAATTTGCCAACTTTCTAAAATCACAAGGTGTAAAAGCAGGCGACCGTATTTCAGGTCTATTACCAAGAACACCCGAATTGATCGTGACTATTTTTGCAGCTTGGCGAATTGGTGCTGTCTATCAACCACTATTTACTGCATTTGGCCCAAAAGCGATTGAGCACCGTATTCAGCTTGCACAAAGTAAGCTGGTGGTGACCGATATGGGCAACCGTAGCAAGCTTGATGAAATTGAAAATTGCCCTGCAATTGTGACTGTCGCCGACGCACAAGGTACTCCGCTTAAAGCAGGCGATTTTAACTTTTGGAATGAAGTAAAACAGCAGTCCGATCAATGTGATTTGGTCATGCGTAGCATCCAAGATCCTTTCTTGCTCATGTTTACTTCAGGCACTACAGGTCCTGCTAAACCCTTGGAAGTGCCATTAAAAGCACTGATTGCCTTTGGTCGATATATGAAAGATGCCATTGGTTTAACCGAAGAAGATTCATTCTGGAATATTGCCGATCCAGGGTGGGCGTATGGCCTGTACTATGCGATTACTGGGCCGTTATTCTTGGGTCACGCTACTTTGTTTTATGAAGGTGGTTTCAGCACAGATAGCTTATGCCAAATTGTGAAAGATTATAAAGTTAACAACTTGGCAGGTGCACCAACGGCTTACCGTATGATGATGGCGGCTGATCCAGCACAAATGACGCCGTTAAAAGGGCAGTTCCGTGTAGTGAGCAGTGCAGGCGAGCCACTGAATCCAGAAGTAATACGTTGGTTTAAACAAGTGCTTGATGCTCCGATTTATGACCATTACGGACAAACTGAAGTGGGCATGGTGGTGTGTAATCATCATGGTTTAAAACATGAAATTCATGCGGGTTCAGCAGGTTTCCCAAGTCCGGGCTACCGCGTTGCGATTGTCAATGAACAAGGTGAAGAGCTTCCAGCGGACACCCCAGGAATTTTAGCAGTCGACATTAGCCAGTCTCCAATGATGTGGTTCGGCGGCTATAAAGAAAGCCGAAAATCGCCTTTCGTTGGTCATTACTACTTAACGGGTGATACTGCCGAGCTTCATGCCGATGGCAGCATGAGCTTTGTAGGTCGCAGTGATGATGTAATCACTACATCGGGCTATCGTATTGGGCCTTTCGATGTAGAAAGCGCTTTACTCGAACATGATGCAGTGATTGAAGCAGCAGTGATTGGTGTGCCTGATCCGGACCGTACCGAAGTGGTTAAGGCATTCGTAATTTTAGCTGCGGATGCTCAACCTTCCGATACGCTTGCTGAGCAACTCAGCCAATTTGTTAAAAGACGACTTTCTGCACATGCGTACCCACGTTTAGTTGAATTTGTGAGTGAATTACCTAAAACTCCAAGTGGCAAAATTCAGCGCTTTTTATTGCGTAATCAAGAAATTGCTAAACAACAAGCTAAAGCAGGGTAAAGGAAATAATAATGCAATTTACCGAAGAACAATTACTCATTCGTGATATGGCGAAAAGTTTCGCCCAAGAACAAATCAAGCCTAATGCCAGTGATTGGGACCGAGACGGGACATTCCCAAAAGAAACTCTGACTCAAATGGGGCAACTCGGTTTTATGGGGATGCTTGTTTCAGAGCAATGGGGTGGTTCAGACACGGGTAACTTAGCCTATGTACTAGCTCTTGAAGAAGTTGCGGCAGCAGATGGTGCAACCTCAACCATCATGAGTGTACATAACTCGGTTGGCTGTGTGCCTATTTTAAAATTTGGTACCGACGAGCAAAAAGAGCGTTTTTTAAAGCCTTTGGCTCAAGGTGAAATGATCGGCGCTTTTGCCTTAACTGAACCACATACTGGCTCAGATGCGGGAGCCATTAAAACCCGAGCGGTGAAAGATGGCGACGATTATATTTTAAATGGTGCTAAGCAGTTTATTACCTCTGGTAATAATGCTGGTGTCATTATTGTGTTTGCGGTGACCGACCCGAGTGCAGGTAAAAAGGGTATTAGTGCATTTTTAGTCCCACGCGAGACACCGGGTTACGAAGTGATTCGTGTTGAAGAAAAACTGGGTCTGCATGCGTCGGATACCTGCCAAATTGCGCTGACAGATGTACGCATCCACAAAAGCTTAATGCTGGGTAAAGAAGGCGAAGGCTTAAAAATCGCTCTGGCCAATTTAGAAGGTGGTCGTATTGGGATTGCTGCACAAGCAGTCGGTCTAGCACGTGCGGCGCTCGAAGAAGCGACTCGTTATGCCAAAGAGCGTATTACTTTTGGAAAACCAATTTTTGAGCATCAAACCATCGCGTTTCGCCTTGCTAGCATGGCAACTGAAATTGAAGCAGCGAGACAACTGGTTCACTACGCTGCGCGTTTAAAAGAAGCAGGTCAACCATGTCTCAATGAAGCTTCAATGGCCAAGTTATTTGCTTCAGAAATGACTGAACGCGTGTGTTCGAGCGCACTACAAGTGTTTGGTGGCTATGGTTACCTCAGAGATTTCCCAATTGAGCGTATTTATCGTGATGCGCGTATTTGTCAAATTTACGAAGGTACGAGTGATATCCAGCGTTTAGTGATTGCACGTAGTCTATAAAATCAGAACAAGGAATAAGTAATGCAGTGGCAAAGTATTTTATTAGAAAAGCGTAATGGGGTTGGACTGATTACATTAAATCGCCCTCAAGCGCTCAATGCCTTAAACAGTGAATTAATTAGTGAAATTAATCAGGCATTAGATCAGCTCGAAAAAGATCGTGAAATTGGCTGCATCGTATTGGCAGGCTCAGAAAAAGCTTTTGCCGCAGGAGCTGACATTAAAGAAATGGCTGATTTGGCATTTCCTGATATTTATTTAGATGACTTTTTTCATCTTGCAGACCGTATTGCACAGCGCCGTAAACCTCTAATTGCAGCGGTGAGTGGCTATGCATTGGGTGGGGGCTGTGAGTTGGCGCTGATGTGTGATTTTATCTATTGTGCTGATAACGCCAAGTTTGGTTTACCCGAAATCACTTTAGGGGTGATTCCGGGTATTGGTGGCACACAACGCTTAACCCATGCGATTGGTAAAGCCAAAGCAATGGAAATGTGCCTTACCGCTCGACAAATGGGCGCTGTAGAAGCAGAGCAAAGTGGTTTAGTTGCACGTGTGTTTACTAAAGAAGAATTACTTGAACAAACCTTACAAGCCGCTGAAAAAATCGCAGCACGCTCTTTAACTGCAAACATGATGCTTAAAGAAACCATTAACCGCGCTTTTGAGGTGAACCTCACTGAAGGCTTACGTTTTGAAAGACGTATGTTCCATTCGATATTTGCAACATTTGACCAAAAAGAAGGGATGCAGGCTTTTGTTGAAAAACGAAAGGCAAATTTTAAAAATCAATAAGAGATCAATAAAATGAATACAGAAAATCACTTAATGATTGAGCAACAAGCTAAGTTGGGCATTATTACCTTAGACCGTGTGACTCACCTCAACGCATTGTCTTTAGACATGATTAAAAGTATTGGTGCCCAATTGGAACTGTGGCGAAATGATGCTGCTGTTCAGGCAGTGTTAATTAAGTCAAATAGTCCAAAAGCCTTCTGTGCAGGTGGAGATATCCGCTATCTCTACGACAGTTATAAAAATGGTACAGCCGATTACAAAGGCTACTTTAGTGCCGAATATAAAATGCTAAATATACTGCGTGAATATGAGAAGCCAATTATTGTTGTGCTTGATGGCTATGTATTAGGTGGCGGTTTTGGCTTGGCTCAGGCTTGTCACATTGTGGTGAGCAGTGAAAAATCTAGATTTGCCATGCCTGAAACAGCGATTGGTTTTTTCCCAGACGTTGGTGCAACTCATTTCCTGTCTCGCCTTGATGATATTGGCGTTTATATGGCAATTACGGGTGAGCAGATTAGCAGTAGCGATGCGCTTTACCTCGATTTAATTGACTACCATGTGCCAAGCGAGCAGTTACAAGCGTTGCAAGATGCTCTCGTTGAAGCGCCAACTTTAAGCAAAGAGAGAATTGAACGCATCATTACCCGATTTATTACTCGTCCTGCTGAAAGTGAACTCAAACAGTTGGCAGAAGGTATTCGTAAACACTTCGGATATCAGCATTTAGATGAAATCGAACAAAGTCTTGAAAATGAACAAGATGAAAGCTTAAAAACTTGGGCAAGTAAGATGCTTAGTATTTTGCAACAGCGCTCATTTATTGCCAAACAAACCAGTTTGAAACTGCAACATTTAGGCCGTGGGCTTTCTTTACCACAGTGTATGCAGCTTGAACGTGATTTACAGGATATTTGGTTTGAGCATGGTGACTTTATTGAAGGTGTCCGCGCTCTCATTGTCGATAAAGACAAACAACCACAGTGGCAAGAACGTAATTCGAAATTTGAGCCAATTTTAGAAAAACTAAGCTAAACCATTTTTCAAACAAATAAAAAGCTTAAGGAGATAAAGCGAGACCTGAAAATGCTTATGGTCAGGGTTGGTCATAAGCATAAAAAAGATAAAACAAGAAAATCTAAAAAGGATATTACGATGCAATCAATACATGGAAACGGTTCAAATACTAAAAAGTCGTCACATCGATTAGCAGGTATCTCTAGCATGGTCGGCACCACCATTGAGTGGTATGACTTTTTTATTTACGGTGCGGCGGCGGCGCTCATTTTTAATAAGCTATTTTTCCCAAATCTGGATGCACTTACCGGCGTGCTTGCTGCATTTGCCACCTATGCCGTTGGATTTATTGGAAGACCATTAGGCGGCTTAGTCTTTGGTCATTTTGGTGACAAGATTGGCCGTAAATCGATGTTGCTACTGACCTTGATGCTCATGGGGATCCCAACTGTACTGATTGGCTTATTACCGACTTATGAATCAATTGGATATTGGGCTGCGATTGGTTTGGTTGTCTTGCGATTCATTCAAGGTATGGCAATGGGCGGTGAATGGGGCGGTGCTGTACTGATGGCCGTTGAACATGCACCCGAAGGCGGTAAAGGGTTTTGGGGAAGCTTGCCTCAAGCTAGTACAGGTGGTGGCTTAATGCTAGCCTCAATCGCGTTGGGTCTGGTGTCGTTATTACCTGAAGAAGCGCTGTTTAGCTGGGGTTGGCGTTTACCATTCCTTGCAAGTATTATTTTACTGGCAGTAGGTTGGTATATTCGTGTAAAAGTGCCAGAGTCACCAGATTTCGAAAAAGTAAAACAGCAGTCTGAAGAAGTCAAAGTTCCTGCTTTACAGGTTTTTAAAAACCATCCAAAGCAACTTATTACCATTATTTTAGCTCGTGCTGCCGAAAATGCATGGTTCTATATTGCTTCAACATTTACTTTGGCTTATACCACCGCACAACTTGGAATTCCACGCCAAGACATTTTATTTGCCACCATTTGCGGCGCAGCCGTCATTTTATTTATGACGCCGTTATGTGGACATTTGTCGGATAAAGTCGGCCAACGCAATATGTTTATGTTTGGCCTATGCATACTGGCACTTTACTGCTATCCATTTTTTACCATGCTCAATACAAAAGATCCGGTATTAGTGTGGACAGCAATTGTTTTGGCAATTGGCGTTGTGTTCCCAATTATGTACGCACCACAAGCTCAGCTTTTTGCCCGTCAATTTCCGGCAGAAATTCGATATAGCGGAATCTCGATTTCGGTACAGTTGGCTGGTGTATTAGGTGGTGGTTTGGCACCGATGATTGCTACTAAATTATTGAGTGTCGGGCAGGGTAATCCATATCTAATTATGCTTTATATTGGAAGTATGGCTGTAGTCGCAATTATATCGACGTCATTTATGCCGCGCGATTGGAGTGCTAAAACGGATGAAACTTATTATAAAAAGTCGAATTTAAATTTAAAAACCAAAATTGATTAATAGGTATTAATGTTTCTTAATCGTATTGCTACCTGACTATATAAAAATTGGGACTCATGCCAAAAATAGGTATGAGTCCCAAATAAGAAATTAAATATCAATCAAGCATGCAAACATTGCATATCCATCAATAACCATGGGTGGGCCTGCACGATGAGCACGAAAACCCGCAGCACGTAATAACCGCTCTACCCCCAGAGGAGAGGTGGTAATGAGTTGTTTTGCGCCTTGTTCCCTTGCAAAGTTGATAGATTCTTGCAGAATTGCAATAGAGACGGGCGATGACACAGCTTGACTAGCTGAAGATGGCGGATTTGAGAAATCTACTGCTGAGAATCTTGATAACTCCCAAATTTCTGGTGAGCAAGGAATAGGCATTCCATTAAGTAATTGAGGAAATATCTCACCAAGTAAATAAGGTTGAGTAGTTGGTAGTAATCTGGCACAACCAATAATATTAGATTCTCTATCTTGAGCGACGACATAGGCGGTATCGACTTTGTCAAACTGATCTAGTTCTTCATTATTAGGACAGTTCAACTCCCAACCTAAATATTCAACAAATACCCTATAGCGGTAATTTTTAAATTTAGTATATAGGCCTTCTGAAAAATTATTTTGAAATCCAGCAATAACATTCATTACAAGTGCTTCCACTTATTTTTCAAGTGACTTTACTTAACAGGTGGGGAAGCGGTAACTGTAAGAATTTACAGGTTTCTAAGAGAAATATGGAGTTAATTTAGCCATTGTTTGGGTTGTATTGATTTGGGCATAAATGAACTGTTCCCAGAACAAAGTATCGATTTTCTTTTCAATTAGTGTTTCAGTAACTTCAAATCCAATATCTGTACCAGATACATCAACAAGCATAATATTGCTTCGAGGCAGTCCAATTCTTTTTATACTCGTGATGCCATTGTACTCAATAAATTCCCAATCCCATCCCGTACTTAAAGCTGGGGTCAGTGATGTTACCCATTCAGTAAAACCATAATAGAGAATTTGAGAATCTTCAATTTGTGTTGATTCAACAATAGATATGAGGTGTTGGAGTGGATAGTTCATAAGCTGGTTTTCATTCAGTCGAATGAAACCATCTGCTGATATTGAGAAATGAGGGGGGATGGTGACCATGCTACCTGTTCAAGTGACTTGAATTGGGGTTCAATGGATAAATAACATAAATTATTGCCAATAAAATACTGTTATGTTTAACAGGTTGAAGGCAATTTTATGACCAACATCGTTAAGCTGATCTTATTAGAGAGATATTGGGATATTAAGATTTACTTATATGATAATAAAATGAATTTAGATTTTTGGTGAGAAATAACTTCTTGAAAGTTAATAAATAGCACAACCGATCATGAAATTTATATAGTGCACTTGTTCTCATTATTGAATGGATAATTATTGATAATACAAATTATAATCTAATTATTTGATTTTTTGAATTATTGTGGATTTTTTTAGTTTGTATATATAATAAATGGTAAAATTACATAACTTCGTTGTTGTGGGAAGTTATTATTTAATTAAATTAACAAAAAATATAATATCAGGAGTAAATGCTAGGCTACTTTTATCAATTTAAAAATAATTATTTTTTGGAATAAAATGCATCCTGTAAAAATTTTTTTTCAAGCATAATTTGCACCTGAAATATAACAAATTTAAAAGCTTTCAGAAATTTAGTTTATCTGAATAATTTACAACCATTTAGGCTTAAAAGTGTTGTTAATTGAATGATGAATTCAAAATCTATAATTGAGAAATCAATAAAAGAGGAATAGTTGGTGAAATATCTTAGCAACCTAAAAATCTTTTAGATTCTCGGATCGCTTTATTGAAATAAGGGTAAAAGACAAGGCCTATACTTCAATTTGATCGCTTGGATTTATAAAATGTAAATGAACAAAAAATGATTTTTGGTCGGAGTCTAATGAGAGCAAATGGACAGTTGGCAAGAGGATTTATTATCAGCATTTCTGGTCGTACAAGATGAATACCAGTTATTTGAGATCGTTAAATCTACAGCTTCAAAGCTTGGCTTTGATTATTGTGCTTATGGTATGCAGTCGCCATTATCCATTGCTGAACCAAAAACTATTATGTTGAATAATTATCCAGAAGCATGGCAAAAGCGTTATGTAGAACAACAGTATGTCAAGGTTGACCCAACTGTGCAGCATTGTATGGTATCACTTCAACCTCTTGTCTGGTCGAGCCAATCTGCAAAGACACAAGAAGAAAAAGATTTCTGGGAGGAGGCACGTTCTTATGGCCTTAATGTGGGTTGGGCTCAGTCAAGCCGTGATTTTATTGGGACCAGAGGAATGTTAACACTCGCAAGATCCAGTGACCAATTGTCAGAGACAGAGCAAAAGGCACAATATACAAATATGTACTGGTTGACCCAAATAGTACATTCCAGCATTGCTAAAATTGTGAATGATGTCGAGTTCTCTCAGTTTAATCTTTATTTAACAAACCGTGAAAAGGAGGTGCTACGTTGGACAGCTGAGGGTAAAACGTCAGCTGAGATTGCCCAGATTCTCGGAGTAACTGAAAGAACAGTAAATTTCCATCTCTGTAACTCAATGCAAAAGTTAAACGTAAATAATAAAATATCAGCAGCTATCAGGGCTGTAATGCTAGGCCTTTTGTAAAACCAAGTTTATAATATGAAATTGAATAAATATATTTTGTTTGTATTTTAATAAATATAAATAATTTAATTTTCATTTAAGCTATCTAAAGCTATTTATAGTTTAATTAAATTTAAATTGTTGTTTTATTTTGATTTAGAATACAATATTTATTGTGATTAAAATATATATTATTACTGCTGCCTTTAATTTTTTAATATTTTTACACAATCTTAAAGTGAAGTTGATAGATTTAAGAAATTAACTTTATAACTCTTGGATGATACCTAATTTTGAGTCTTTAATTGTTAGTTAAATATGATTAACTCAATTCTTTCCTTTGAATGTAAAGGTGGTGGAGTGAATATGGTTCTGAATTAGATTAAATTTAATCATAGAAATTATAAATGTTATCTCAAGTAAGAACCTAAATTTAAGGACCTATAAAAGAAAAATTCGAACTAAGTACGTGTTTTATAGATTAGAAAATCTTCAAAAATTTTGCTTAAGAGTCTCTGGATCGAGACTATCAGGATGAGTTTTTAAATTTAATTAATCATAAAAATTTGTAGTCTATAACTGAATAAAAAATAATTATAAAAGTAATTTAAATTCTTAATTTTAAATAAAAGCTACCTAACCTGTAAATACTTACAGGTGTAATAAAAAACACTCACACATAAAATATAATGTGAATTTATATTTTAAACAAAAAAAGTATATTCATTTTTATTAAACCCTCAGCTAGAAGTTGAATTTCTGAAATAGCAGGTTTTTTTTAAGGGTTAATTATAATTAATCGGAGTAAGTTATGGCTGTAATGTGTACGGATAATATCATTGCAACTTTGGAATCCCACGCGAAATTAAATGGAGCTAAGACCGCTTTCGAGTATTTAGGACGTCAATCTGGTGGTATTCAATCTCTGACGTATGCGGAACTCAATAAGCGAGTTCAACACCAAGCTCAGATACTACTAAACCTTGTAGACAGTGGCGATCGTGCAGTATTGCTATTTGAACCTGGCCTAGACTTTATCATATCGTTCTTTGCCTGTCTGAAAGCCAAAATTATCGCAGTACCAGTCAGCTTACCGTTTAATCGTAATGGTTTTTCTAATATTTTGAATATCATGAATGACTGTGAGCCAAAAATCGTACTCACAACAAAAAAGATTCTTGAGCTATCAGGTCTGATCACATTAAAGGCTCAAAATGAAAGTTTAATATTGCATGCCGTTGATACTGAATTACAGCGTGATTTGGTAGAAAAGGATTTTCCGCTTATTGCAGAACAAGATATCTGCTTCCTGCAATATACTTCGGGATCAACAGGTTGGCCTAAAGGGGTGATCGTTACCCATAAGAATATTATAGCAAATGAAGTCATGATTGCCGAAGCATTTTGTACGCAACCTGATGATATTGGTCTGACATGGCTTCCTGTTTATCACGATATGGGATTAATTGGCTCAGTTTTACAGACCGTTTATGTGGGGCTAACTTGTTATGTTATGTCACCATTAGACTTCATCCGTAAACCACTGAAATGGCTACAATTCATTAGTGAGAAAGGTGTCACGATCAGTGGTGGACCAAACTTTGCCTATGAATTGTGTTTGCATCGTATCTCTGATGAGGATGCTGCAGCGCTTGATCTGAGTCGCGTTCGTGTAATGTTTAACGGTGCCGAGCCAATCAAAGCTCACGTTATGCAGCGCTTCATGGAGAAGTTTAATACTCAATCGAAATTGAAACTGAATACTTTCTTACCATGCTATGGCTTGGCAGAGGTCACGCTCTTAGTCAGTGGTGTGACTGGTCCTCTCAATGCAATTTCACTTGATCGTGACAAATTAAATGCCCACTTGGTACAAAGCAGTCAAGACCAGAATGCTGTGCAAGTGGTGAGCTGTGGCAAGATATCTGCGCACATAGATTGCCGCATCGTCAATCCAGATACCCGTCAAGAAGTAGCTGATCATGAAGTCGGTGAAATCTGGTTGGCGGGTGAGAGTGTGACAGCAGGTTACTGGCAGAAGCCAGAGGTCAATCAGGAAACTTTTGCCGCAACTATTGTCGATGAAGCGGGTCAGCCTAGCCAAGTACATTACTTAAGAACGGGCGATATGGGCTTTGTCAAAGATGGAGACCTATATGTGACTGGTCGTCTTAAGGATGTGATTATCATTCGTGGCAAGAACTATTATCCACAAGATATCGAGTGCTCTGTTGAAATGGCGCATCCTGCTGTTCGTAAAGGTTGTGTTGCAGCAGTGAATGTTGCTGATTCTGACGGTGTTACGGTTGTACTTGAAATCAAGAAGAAGTCACTAGATAAGACTCTCAATTTTGAAGCCATTAGAACTCAGGTCAAGGAACAAGTGACAGCTGAGATTGGCTTGCCTGTAGAAGGTGTCTTTTTACTGCATCAAGGCCGAATAAATAAGACCACGAGCGGCAAAATTAGAAGAAGAAAAATTAAAGAGCAGATCGAACGCGGTCAATTGGTCTGTTTAACCCATCCAAACCGTAGAACGGTGATTGCTCGAAACTATGTCAAGAACGGTTTAGAAGTCATCCGTGATCGTGAGCAGCGGGGGCAGCTGATTCGTTATAGCTCCAATCTACTCAACTCAATGATCAAGGAACGTGAAGTGCGCAAGCTGATTTTTAATCGTCTGAAAAGTGCTTTGTTTTAACCCTTACCCTTTAATCATTTGAGTGAAAATTCATGTCACTTACATCCAATTTGCGGCAGTTTCAATCTGCTGCTCGTCTGGAGCAAATTTTAGGCTCCGTACATGATACTAACAACGACTTTTCTTGGTCTGCTGCCATCGAGCGTGATGAGAAAGAACAGTACCCTCAGCGTGCTGTTGATTTTCTGAATGCGGTGGGTATGAACCGTTTCTATGTACCTTCAGAACTTGGAGGTCGCATGGAAATTGGTGAAGAATTGCTATATCTGCATCGCGTGTTAGCACGACGAGATCTAACCATCAATTCGACTTATAGCACGAATGCTTGGTCCGTGATTGTATGGATCGGCGGTAATGAGAACCAATGCCAAAATATTGCTAGTCGAATTTTGAGTGGTGCTGCTCCAGCGCTGGCTTATAGCGAGAAAGCCCATGGCGCCGACCTGCTATCGAGTGAAGTGACAGCGCAATCTACCGAGAGTAAATATGTTTTAAATGGCGAAAAATGGTCAATTAACCGTGCCACTTTAGGAGACTCTTTAAGTCTGATCGCTAAAACATCAGACGATCGTGGACCACGTAGCCTAAGCGCATTCTGGCTCGATAAGCGTCATATGGCCTCAAAAGGAACATATAGCCTGAACCGACTACCAACAGTGGGTATGCGTGGGCTAGATATCAGTGGTATTGGCTTTAACAATGCTGAAATTCACAAAGATGCTTTGATCGGTGAAGAAGGCCAAGGGTTAGAGCTTGGTCTCAAGACTCTACAGGTAACACGTGCATATTGCAGTAGCTTCTCTCTTGGTGCTGGCGATACCATGCTCCGTATCGCGACCGAGTTTGCTATTGAACGTGAGTTATATAACAAAAAAGTAATCAGTATTCCGTTGGTACGTGAGCAACTCGCGACAGCCTATGCCTACCTTTTAGCTGCTGAGGTGTTATCACTCGTTGGTGCGCGTGGGTTACACGTTTGTATCAATCAGTTCAGTACATGGTCACCAATCGTCAAGGTACTCGTACCTGAGTATGTAGAGTCACTCGCCAAGATCACTTCTTCAGTGCTTGGGTCGCGTTTTTTCTTAAGAAATGCATATGCGGATGGTATGTATCAGAAAGCATTCAGAGACCATCTAATTGTTAGTGTGTTTGACGGGAGTAGCACCGTCTGTCTAGACAGCCTGAGTTTCCAGCTCAAATCTGCCAATAAAGGTCGTAGCAAAAAAGCTGACCATCTCAACCAAGCCGAAGCTAAAGCACGCTATCGCCAGTTGTATGACTTGCAGGTAGAGACAGGTGCTATTGATTTCCGCGAGCTTGAAATTTTCAACCGAGATGGTGACTTGGTGATGGAATCACTAGGCACAATCATCGAAATGCTCAACGATGCTGATGTCACAGCAGGGTTGTCTGCTGTGACACTCACCACGCTACGTGAACAAGCAAACCAACTTCTGGTTGAGCAGCATTCGTTGGATCAAAAAATTCAGGATTACTTCTCAAATTCTGAGCAAAGCAAAGAGTTTGAAACGTTGCGCTTTAGTCTTGCGCGTAGTTATGCAGAGTTATTTGCTCGCATTGCTGTGCTGGGTTTCTGGGTCTTCAACCGTCATGGCTTAAGGCCTGCTTTACAGGATGGTGCATGGCTGATCATTTTCTTAAATTCCGCTGAAGGGCAGACAGCCCCTCCAATGACGTCATTACGTGAAAGCACATTGGCAGATTTGCTAGACCGAATTTCAACCAACCATATGTTATCTGTCATCGATTTTGCACTGGCACCACGTGATGCCAAACCGGTTAAAGAGGAAATTACCCCATGAATAAAGATAAAGCTTACTGGAGCGCAATCATTCGTACGCTAGTAGCCAAAGAAATGCGTGTAGAGCCTGAAACTATTGATCCAGACCAAAAATTTACCAGTTACGGTCTTGATTCGATCGTTGCTTTGTCTGTGTCTGGGGACCTAGAAGATCTGACAAAACTGGAGCTTGAGCCGACACTATTATGGGATTACCCGACTATCAATGCGTTGGCTGAATATCTTGTTTCTGAGTTGCAACAGGGAGTTGCTTCATGAACAACCTTGCACGACTAGAACCAGAAGTTCTGTCTCGTCATGCGATTTCTGCGGAACAGCTTGGTATTTGGTACATCCAGCGTCTTGAGCCAACTTGCAGTGCCTACAATATGGTGGTGGCCTTTGATGTGAAGGTCAATCAACCATTAGGCAACAAGCCGATGGAGATTCTGGAAGCGGTCATGCATGATTATCCGCTGTTGCGAGTAAGCATGCCTGCCAATGATCAGGGAATTGAGCAACTGATCTGGGATCGCGTCTATCCGAATATTATCTTTTCTGATGTTCGTCATATTGAAGCTTCTGATTTGACGCAATTGGTTGAGCAAGACACCAAACAGCCATTTGACCTGACTCAGCCACCATTGTGGCGTGTTCATTGTTATGAGCGTGGACAAAATCACTATGTGATTGCCGTTGTGATTCATCATGCGCTCATGGATTTTTGGTCAATTGGTCTGTTGCTGCGAGACATTAGTAAACGTTTTGGACTCGTTGCAGAGTCCGACACAGTAAACGGAATTGAGTTTGCACAGTATGCCGATAAGCAGCAGAGCAGCGTAATTGATGATACTGATGAAAGTTTAATTTTCTGGAAAAATGCGTTGAAGCATGCACCACATGTGCATAGCATTCCACTTGATTATCCTCGTCCAGCTGTACAGCAGCATAAGGGTAGCTCACTGGCTTTTCGTGTACCTGAGTCAGTGTCATCTGGTCTTGTCAACTTGGCGAAAGATTATGAGATCACATTGTTCGGACTTGTGCTATCTGGTTTCTATATCCTACTACATAAACTCTCTAATGAAAATAATCTAGTCATTGCCACACCTGTAGCTGGTCGACTTGAACGCTCTTTGCGTAATGCATTGGGGCAGTTCGTCAACACAATAGCTATCCAGATGGACATCGATGCTGATTTGACTTTACGTCAATTTACACAGCAGGTTCAGGAACAATTAAGACAGAGCCTTAAGCATCAAAAAGTTGCTTTTTCTAGAGTAGTTGAGGCTGTTTCACCAAAGCGTGATGGCAGTATTAACCCATTGGCTCAGGTAGGAATGTTCTGGGAACGTCTAGGGGGAATGGATGAGTTTAAAGAACTACTTCTGCCAATTCATACCCCAGCTACTCTAGCTGGTCAAGATTTAACTTTAGGAAGTTTTCCAGTTCGTCAGCAAGAAGGACAGTTGGATATTACGCTAGAAATGGGCGGTGAATATCAGGGTGAACTTGTTGGAGTATTGAAATATAACACTGAGTTATTTTCTGCGCAGTCTGCCGAAAATATGGTGCAGCTGCTGCAAGCTGTACTAGAAGAGATGGTGGCTCATCCTGAACGTAAGATCGTTGAGTTAGATATCGCACCTGATTATAAAGATGGTATCCAGTTCGAGGCCCTCCGTGGAAAGGCGACTGATTATGCTCAGCATGATCTATTCGCAATGATTCTCAAGCAGATTGATGAGCGTGGTGATCATCATGCTTTGACCTCGAACGATCATGCGGTTAGCTACCGTGAGTTAGGTCAACATATTGCTGGTATTGCTGAATATTTGCGTGCACACGGCATTACACGTGGCGATCGTGTAGGTCTCATGTTAGACCGCACAGCATTATTGCCAGCAGCAATCCTTGGGATCTGGGCGGCAGGGGCAGCTTATGTGCCACTTGATCCTAACTTCCCAACTGAACGTTTACAAAACATCATTGAAGATGCCGAACCTAAAGTCATCTTGACCCAAACCGAGTTAATGGATGCTCTTAACAGTTCTGTGCCTCGCTTAGATATCAATCAAGCTGGTGTTGTGCCACTTGAGGAAGTGCGCGAGACGCTTGCTTTTGGTGACATTGCTTATGTGATGTACACATCAGGCTCGACAGGTAAGCCTAAAGGTGTACGTATTGGGCATCCTTCAATCATCAATTTCTTGCTATCTATGAAGGATAGATTGCAAGTAACGACTGAAACTCAGTTGTTAGCGATCACCACTTATGCATTTGATATTTCAATTCTTGAATTACTCATTCCGTTGATGTACGGCGGTGTGGTGCATGTTTGTCCACGTGAAGTATCACAAGACGGCAATCAACTCGTAGATTATCTAAATGCTAAGTCTATCAATGTTTTGCAGGCTACACCGGCTTCTTGGAAAATGCTCCTAGACAGCGAATGGAGCGGCAATGCGGGATTGACAGCACTCTGTGGAGGCGAAGCGTTAGATACTATTCTGGCAGAAAAACTGCTGGGTAAAGTTGGTTGTCTATGGAATGTCTATGGTCCGACCGAAACTACAGTGTGGTCTAGTGCGGCTCGTATCACTGATGCAAAGTGTATTGATTTAGGTGAACCACTGGCGAATACCCAGCTTTATGTTCTTGATAAGCAGCAGCGTTTAGTTCCACCAGGCGTTATGGGTGAGCTTTGGATTGGCGGTGATGGTCTGGCAGTTGATTACTGGCATCGACCTGAACTGACAGGTGTACAATTTAGAACATTGCCATCTCTACCAAATGCTGGTCGACTCTACCGTACAGGGGATAAAGTCTGCCTGCGCACAGATGGACGTTTGACTCATCATGGACGTTTAGACTTTCAGGTCAAGATTCGTGGATTCCGTATCGAACTAGGTGAAATCGAGAATGTTCTCAAACAAATCGACGGTATCACAGATGCAGTAGTGCTAGTTAAGACTACAGCTGGCAATGACCAGAAATTGGTGGCATATGTAACTGGACAAGAGCTTGATATTGCTGGTTTGAAAAAGACCCTGCAAATCCATCTTCCAGCTTATATGGTGCCAAGTGCGTTTATCCGATTGGATGAATTTCCAATGACGGCCAACAATAAGTTGGATCGTAAGGCATTTCCTGAGCCGATCTTTGAGCAGAGCAATGATTATTTTGCACCGCGTGATCCGATCGAAATTGAATTGTGTACTACCTTTGAACAGATCTTGTCGGTCAAGCGAGTTGGTATACACGATGATTTCTTTGAATTAGGTGGGCATTCTTTATTAGCTGTGAAGCTTGTCAACCATCTTAAAAAGGCTTTCGGTACCGAACTGTCAGTTGCTTTGTTGGCACAATATTCCACTGTGGCGAGTTTGGGTGAAATCATTCGCGAAAATAAAGAAATTAAGCCATCTATCGTAATTGAACTACGCCGTGGAACCTATGAACAACCGCTGTGGCTGTTTCATCCAATTGGTGGCAGTACCTTCTGTTATATGGAGCTTTCGCGTCACCTCAACCCGAATCGTACCTTACGTGCTATTCAGTCTCCTGGACTGATTGAAGCCGATGCTGCGGAAGTGGCAATTGAAGAAATGGCGACGCTCTATATTACTGAAATGCAAAAGATGCAGCCTCAAGGCCCTTATTTCCTCGGTGGCTGGTGTTTCGGTGGTGCAATTGCATATGAGATCAGTCGTCAGTTGCGTCAAATGGGGCAACAGGTCACAGGTATTGTCATGATCGATACTCGTGCTCCAATTCCAGAAAATGTGCCTGAAGATGCTGACGATGCCATGCTTTTGTCTTGGTTCGCCCGTGATTTAGCTGCACCTTATGGCAAAAAGTTAACGATCCCAGCGCAATACTTGCGTGAATTGAGTCCAGATCAAATGTTTGATCATGTACTTAAAGAAGCTAAGGCCATCAATGTTCTGCCTCTAGATGCAGACCCAGCAGATTTCCGACTTTATTTTGATACCTATTTGGCGAATGGCATCGCACTCCAGACTTATTTCCCGGACCCTGAAGACTTTCCAATCCTTTTGGTTAAGGCAAAAGATGAGCTGGAAGATTTTGGGGAAAGCTTAGGTTGGGATCAACTGGTCAAAGACACGTTTACACAAGTGGATTTGCCTGGTGACCATTCATCAATTATGTACGCTGAGAATGTCGTGGCTGTAGCCCAGACCATTGATCAGATGTACCCAATTCCTGCATAAGAAATACAAGAAGGTAGAACCACTATGGTGACCATAGAACATGCTTTCCTCATACCGGCCGAGATTGACAAGGTTTTCAACTATCTTGCAAACCCGGCCAATGATGCAGGTTGGCAATTGTCATGTAAGCATTCTGAGCTGCTAGACAGTACTCCGCGTGTGGGTAGTAAGTACGAAATTGGTTTTAGCTTTATTGGGCGTGAAATGTCCTTTAAAGGTGAAATTACACATCTAGTACCGAACGAATTGTATGCGTTTAAAGTAGTGGAAGGACCCTTTCACTACACTGGTACTTACCGTTTCAAGCCACATCCGGAAGGTACGTGGATTGAATGGGTGTTTGAGGCAGAACCAGGTAGCTTTTTTGGTGTATTACCGCCAGCGCTGCTAAAAAAGATGGTGCTCGCTCAGTTCAAGAAAGATGTTGATAATCTTCAAGCATTGGCTCAGAAGGGTGAAGCCTATGAGTCAGTTGGTAATGAAAATAAACCAACACATGAGACCAATAAACCACCTCGTAAGACTCAACAAATGATGGAGAAATATGCGCGTTGGATTCTTAGCCATCGTCGTATTGTCTTGACTGTGGTGATGCTCTTAACACTTGCTCTAGCGTATCTGGCATCTGGCGTAAAAATTATTATTGACCCAGATGCACTTGCGCCTAAAGGGCATCCTTACATCACCTCGACCAAGCTGATTGAAAAGAAATTCGGCTCCAAATATATGGTCGTGATCGGGATTACACCGAAGCAGGGTGATATTTATCAGCCGCAAGTGTTGGAAAAAGTTAAACGCATTACCGAAGAAGTTGATAATGCACCGGGCGTGGTCCGTTCCACTATGATGAGTCTGGCTGCACGTCAGGCAAAAGGTATCGAGGCGAATGCAGAAGGGTTCGATGCCAAGAAACTATTGCCGAGTAGTTCAGTCACTCAGGAAGATATTGATCACCTGAAAAAACTACTGGCACTGAATCCAACCTATATGAATTCAGTAGTATCTAAAGATCAACGAACTGCTGCGATTTTGCTTGAGCTTGAGGAAAGTCCAGAGGGCTTCCAAAAGATGATGGGCCCAATCAACAAAATCGTAGAGAGCGAACAGTCTAAAGATATGACCATCAGTGTCGGTGGTAATCCTGTGTATCTGGATAAAGCTGAAGACTACTCTAAGCGTATCAATATCTTGTTCCCGATTGCCGTATTGGTGATTGGTTTATTGCACTTTGAAGCATTCCGAAGCAAGCAAGGTTTGATTCTGCCACTCGTTACAGCTTTGTTGGCTGTGGCATGGGGTATGGGCATGATGGGCTTGTTCAAACAGCCAATGGATATCTTTAACTCACCTACACCAATTCTGATTCTGGCCATTGCAGCAGGGCACGCCGTGCAGTTGCTCAAGCGCTACTATGAAGATTTTGATCGTTTGATTGCTCAGGGAATGGAACCTAAAGCTGCCAATAGCGAAGCTGTAGTGCAGTCTTTGGTTCGTGTGGGTCCGGTTATGGTGTTGGCTGGTGGTATTGCAGCGGCTGGATTCTTCTCTCTGTTGACCTTCAACATTCCAACGATTCGTTCATTTGGTATTTTTACAGGAATTGGGATCATCAGTACGCTGGTGATTGAGATGACTTTTATTCCAGCACTCCGCTCAATGTTGCCACCGCCTTCGGCTACAAAGGTCAAACGTAAAGGTTTGCCTATCTGGGATTGGATTCCAAACCGTATTGGTGATGTCATTTTGTCAGTCCGTCCGCGAATGATGTTAATGACTGCAATTGCTGCGATGGGTGTCCTTCTTGCGATCGGCACTAGCCGTATTGTGGTCGATAACGATAGCCGTAATTTCTTCTCTCGTGACCTACCAATGCAGCAAGACGACAGATTTTTAAATCAGTCTCTTGGTGGCACAAACAGCCTTTACATTATGGTTGATACGAAGGTTCGTGATGGTATTGAAAACCCTGAAATCCTAAAAGCGATTGATAATACAGAAAAGTTCGCGAATTCAATTCCAGAGGTGGGTAAAACCATCTCTATCGTGGACTATATCAAACGAATGAATCAGGCAATGAATGCCGATCAGCCACAGGCATTTCAGGTTCCTGCAACCAAAGATGTCGTTGCTCAGTATCTGCTGTTGTATTCAATGTCGGGTGAGCCGACTGATTTTGAATCTTACATTGATACCACTCAACGCTATGCCAAGATCACGATTCTTCTGAAAACAGGTAGTAATCATCGAATCAAAGAAATCCTTGAGTCGCTAAAAACGTATATGGCGGGTCAATTGGGTGATAAAGCTGTAGTGAGTTTTGGTGGTGACGTGACGCAAACCATTGCTTTGACTGAAACGATGGTTCACGGCAAGCTCATGAACATTCTACAAATTTCGTTTGCCGTATTCTTTATTTCAGCACTGGTTTTCCGTTCGATTTCAGCTGGACTGATTGTCCTGACACCACTTCTGTTCTCAATTCTTGCCATCTTTGGCGTGATGGGCTGGCTCGACATTCCGCTCAATATTCCGAATTCACTTATCTCGGCCATGGCCGTAGGTATTGGTGCAGATTACGCCATCTACTTCCTCTATCGCTTGCGTGAAATCTTGCGTGAAGAAGAGGGCGATATCAAAGATGCGATTCGTAAAACTTTAAGTACTGCTGGTAAGGCTTCGCTTTTTGTTGCGACTGCGGTCGCTGGTGGGTATGGCGTATTGTCTTTGTCGCAAGGCTTCCATGTCCATCAATGGCTAGCAATGTTTATTGTGATTGCAATGCTTTTCAGTGTATTTGCAACCTTAATTATGGTACCTACAATGATTCTGATGTTGAAACCTCGTTTTATCTTTTCTTCAAAGAAGAAGAGCCTTCCTATTGCACAAACAGTTGTGACAAGCCTTTTGTTGGGTACGGCACTTACCTTTTCATTGCCTAAAACATCTCATGCAGATGAAGTTCAAGACATTGTTAATCGTAGTAATGATGCCTCTAAGTTCTTGTCTTCAAGTGCTAGCGCCAAATTTATTTTGACCTCTAAAAGTGGTGAGCAACGTGTACGCCTGACTAAAAATATGACCAAGCTTGCGGGAAATACTCAGAACAACATGCGTTTGACCGAGTTTATCTCGCCAGCAGATGTACAAGGCACCACAACGCTATTGATTGAGAATGCAAAAGGCAGTGATAGCATGTTTGTCTATTTGCCTGCATTGAAAAAAGTACGCCGTCTTGCATCAGCGAATAAAGGTGATGCTTTTATTGGCACGGACTTTAGTTATGGTGATGTCCTTGGCTATAAGTTAAGTGACTGGAAGTACACGAAGCTTGCAGATGGCAAATTTAATGGTAAAGATTGTTACATGATCGAAGCAACGCCAATCAATAATACTGTGAAGAGTGACTTTGGTTATAGCAAACGTCGCATGTGCATACTCAAAGACAACTTTGTTACAGCAACCATCGACATTTGGGATACAGCAGGCAAACCATTAAAGCATATTGAATTCACGGATATCCGTCCTTACGGCAAAGTGAAACCAAGATGGCAAGCCATGAAATCTATGGCGAAGAATCTGCAAACTCAGCATATGACACAAGTGATCGTCAATGATTTTGTCGCAGAAAAAACTTTATCCGATAAGATTTTCTCACCGCAGAGTCTTGAAAAATGACGCAAGGTGCCTATTGGGTATTTGCATGCTGCAGTAGCTTTATGCTACTGCAGCATGCTTATGCAGATGACAACGAAATTAGTTTTGTGAGCCAGAACTCAGCCAGACTCGATGTCTGGTCATCAGATCGGGATTTAAGTTCTTTAAAAAACATTGGGCAAGCAAGTTTCTGGTCCAATGGTACACTCAAGTTTAACCCTGAGTTCAAGATCCGTTATGACATAAATATTGGAGATGAAACGGACCATACTGTAAACCCAGATCAGGTGAGTAAGGTGAATCGCAACTTACGTGAGTTGTATGTCTCTTACAACTGGGATCAGACATTCTATCTTGATGTTGGTCGTCAGGTTGTCGTCTGGGGGAGAGCTGATGGGATTAATCCAACAGATAATCTATCGCCTCGTGACTATACGCGTTTAGTACCAGATGAGACAGATCAACGTCTTGGAAATGATGCACTCAAATTGACGTATATTCCTGAATCTGGAACTAATAAGTGGACTGCATTGTGGTATCCGCGTAGTCGTTCAGATGTGATTCCATTGCGTCAGATTGCTGGTGTTCAGTATGACATAGACCGTAAGAGCCGTCCTGCATTTGCAATGCGTTGGGATTATTCCGTAGATGGTCTAGATGTAGGTGCATCGTATTTCTCAGGTTCGGACCATATGCCTGATCTGTCAGTTCTTTCAGCGTCTCCAACAGGAGAGGCCACATTGCAGCTGAAAAATAATCCTATGTCTGTCTATGGAGTTGATTTCAGTTATAACCATAACGATATTGTGTGGAGAGGTGAAGCGGCATATACCCACACTGACTCGAATGGTAGTGAAGATCTTACGCACAAAAAAAATAATCTGACCGTAGTCATGGGACCAGAATTAGCATTGAAGAATTCTACCCTGAGTTTGGTCGGCGTGTACAAACATACGGAAGACTTTAGATCCGCCGATAGTCTAACCAATCCATCATTGAGAGAAGTTTACCGTTATCAGCAAACCATCAGTAATCAATATGAGCAGGATCAGTACGGAGCTATGTTGCGCTATGCACTTAATCTACTGAATGATAATCTGAAATTAGAAGTAACAGGATTCTATTTTGCACCAGAGCCTAATGAATTATTAAGAGTACGTATTAATTACAACCTCGATGACCACTGGCAGTTTAATGTAGGTGGAGATCGCTTCTGGGGCAGAAATGATACGGTGTTAGGACAATTTAGAGATAACAGTCTGGTATATGGCCAGGTTCGATATAACTTTTAAGACAATTCGCTCCAAAACAATGCTGGAGTGCCCAGTATCTAATAAGGTGATATATGGATAATTTAAATAACGCAAAAAAAGATAATTTTTCACAGAAGACCATATTAGTAACAGGTGCGGCGGGTTTCATTGGCAGTAGACTGATCGTTGATCTTCTGCGTGAAGGTCATCAGGTGATTGCTGCACTGCGCAATGCCGCAACCAAGAAAGATAAGCTGTTAGGTTTTATTGCAACAGAAGGGTTAGTTGATCCATCTATTTCGTTTGTTGAATATGATTTAAGCCGTGACTTTAAGCTGGACTCTTTGCTAGCAGATGCTCAGACAAAGATCCATGTGATTTATCATCTTGCTGCATCATTTAATTGGGGCATTAGTAAAGCTGAAGCTGAGCGTACGAATATTAAGTCCGGCCTTGCCTTGATTGGATGGGCGGCAACATTAAAGCAGCTTGAGCGTTTTATCTGGATTGGTGGATATCGTGTTGCTACTCCACCGCAAGAGTCGGCTGATGAGTTGTATTGCAAACATGGTGGCTATGAGGCTTCGAAAATTTTAGGACATCAAGCTTTTATTGAGGCTTGTAAGCGTTTAAATGTGCCATGGACTGCAATAAATCCGGCGACAGTCATTGATGGTTTTTATAACTATGGCGATATGCAATACATTGGTGTCGCTGACATGATCGATAAGCTATATCAGGGACGTCTGCTGGCATTACCAGGTGGCCGCGATACATTCCTGCCACTGTGCAATATGCAATATATCGTGAGCTTCTTGATCCGAACGATGTCTTATCCTGAGACGATTGCTCAGGAGTATATGTTGCTTGATCCTGCGACACCAAAACTTCATCGTCTAGTTCATCTCGCTGCCGAGCATTTAGGGGTTAGCTCACCACATTTACAAGTACCCAAAGGTCTATTAGAGAAACTACCTGAGGCATTGCTTGGTGGCTCAAAAGAGCAGCTCGCTTTCATTTCTACCGAGCACTATCATATTGCTGGGGCTGAGGCGATGGCGGCGAAGATGGGCATCGCAGACCTGATCAATATCATGCCTTATTTTTCTCGCTGGATTGATCGTTTGGTGCTTACACGCTTTGGTCGTATGCAAGCTCCAACACCTAATTCTTTTAGCTATCAGAACCGATATTGGACAGAAATCTATACTAAACAGCCTGTTGGTTCAGAAAAATCTTCCGCACTATTTTTACACGGCATTCCATTCGATAGCGCATGTTGGTCTCCAATCATCAATAAAATTACATATGATCAGGTCGCTATGATGGACTTACCCGGACTTGGGCATTCAGGTAGTTATGAGGTGATAGAAGACAACAACCATCAGTTTATCGATACTGCTGCAAAGCTTTTAGCGCCAAATAGTGTTGTGATTGCCCACTCGTTAGGATGTCTCTTTGCATTGAGCCTTGCAAAGAAATACCCAGATAAAGTTGCACGCCTTATTCTCATATCGCCTTATTTTGTTCAGGCACAGGCTGCCAAAATGTTTCAGATACAAGCTATATCTAATCTCATTTTCCGTTTTGTGCCAAAAGATGTGATTGCTAAAGACTTACATCCAGAGGGACAAAAAAATCCATCTGTTGGTTATGCGATGGATTCATTACGCCGGGTGTCGGTAGCCAAGCATATTAGTGAGTATATGCACCGTATTAGTTTGCCTCAGCAGCGAGCGTCTCAAACAGCTTTGTTAAATGAGCTTGGCTCTAAAGTTGAAATCCTTGTTGGAGAAAAGGACCCAATTGTTACTACAATCAGTCCTAATATTCCTGTACATATCATTGCTGGTGCAGGTCATAATCCGCACGTTACCCATGTAGAAGCGGTTTATGATTACCTCACACCAGTTCTAACCAAATACATCAGCACCACAGCACAGCTCAGTGATGTCTGATATTTCCAAAGTAGAGGTGTATGTCTGCCCAGTTTCACGGGTGCCACAAAACTACCTCATATTGAGTCATTATCTCAGCTTTCTCAATGCGACAGAAAAGTTGAGATATGATCAATATCATTCTCAGGCTGCACGTCTTTTCTTAATTTCTCGTGTGTTAACGAAGTCTGTTTTAGCAGATAAGCTGGGTATCTCACCCCATGAAGTTAATATTCAATTACAACCGAACGGCAAACCTTTTATACAAGGTAGTAAAGCTGTTTATTTCAATCTTAGTCATTCAGCAGATGTTATTGTCCTTGCTGTGACTAAAGAAGGAGAAATAGGAGTCGATGTTGAACGGGTGGACCGTGAGTTCGATTGGATGCGTGTCGATAGCGTGTTAGCGCCAAGTGAAATTGAATGGATTCAGGAAAATGAAAGGATTGATCCATCCAGTGTATATCAACGGTTTTTTCATATATGGACTTTAAAAGAATCCTATATTAAATGTACTGGTGAAGGAATGAGCCGTCATTTAAAGAAGCTCAACTTTCATGTGTTAGCTGAACATATAGATTTTCTCGATTCGACTGGTGATGTTCAAAAGACAGAAGAATATTATTTCCAAAGCTATGTCTATGATCATAACTTTATCTTTTCAATCTGTTTACAGCAGCTTCTTGCCCAAGAAAAATTGGATCTGGATTGTTTTCAATTAGTGCCATGCATATCTACGCATCACATAACGCCAGTACTCTGCAAATATAACTAGATTAACTCGATACAATTAATAGTTTAAAAATCTGAGTCTATTAATGAAACACTCGGGCTTGAGTCGAGCTATCCTCAAAATATGCTGTGAATCGATAGAACGTAAAATCATGGGTCGATAAAAGGAAAAAAGCCCCAGTCTTTCGACTAGGGCCTTTTAAATTTGGAGCGGGAAACGAGACTCGAACTCGCGACCCCAACCTTGGCAAGGTTATGCTCTACCAACTGAGCTATTCCCGCATATGCAAGCAGTTTTTACTAAAACTTTCTCAAAAAAAACCAATTTGGAGCGGGAAACGAGACTCGAACTCGCGACCCCAACCTTGGCAAGGTTATGCTCTACCAACTGAGCTATTCCCGCGTGCCGCTTATAATACATTAAGCAAAACAAGGGTCAACAACTTTATGCAAATAATTATGCTGATTGCATAAAATAAAAACAGAAATGACCATTTAGCGGTATTTTTGTTGTTAAGTTGCCGAATAAATAGACATTTTGTTTGAAGTCAAAGCATACAAGAGCAACTTTTGTTTGTGTGTAGACAAGGTATACTAGGTTTAAATATACGAATAATCGTAAAAGGAAAAGCTATGAGCCTTGAACAACAGTTGATTGAACGGTTACAAACACTTGCACCTAGTCATTTGGAAGTGACCAATGAGTCTGCCGGGCACGGTGGTTATTTTCCAGGTAAGGAATCTCATTTTAAAGTGATTATAGTGAGCGACGAATTTAATGGATTGCGTTTGGTTCAACGTCATCAAAAAGTATACGCGTTAGCTTCTGATTTGATGAATCCAGGCCAAATTCATGCTTTAGCGATTCATGCTTATTTGCCAAGTGAGTGGCAAGGTCAAGCTCCTGCTAGCCCAGAATGTGCACATGCACCTAAAAGCTAAGGGTTAATTTCATGGATGCACATTTACTCACTAAAATTATTCATATGACTGCGGTAGCTGCCGCACTTATGGTCTTTGTTTTACGCGCTTCAACTCTGTTTATAGGTGTTCAAGGTGAACAACCCAATCCAGCAGGGCGTAAAGTATTAGTTGCCTTACAACATTTGTCATTTACCGTGGTTTTCATTACGGGTGCAATTTTGTTAGTCATGAAAGACTTTCAAGTACAACCGTGGTTTTACGCTAAAATTATTCTATTTTTAGTGTTGTTATCTTCCCTGATGAAAGCCTTTAAAAAAGATGACACTCTTTTGTTGGCACAGCGTCGTGCAGGTTTGGTCATTAGTGCGATTGCATTTATTGCTATTATTATCTTAGTGATTGTGAAACCTGTTTTTGCTTAATTGTTCTACATTCTTTGCCTTTTTGATTAAGCTCTAGGTTAAACTGCGTACAGTAAAATAATATGCAGAGGGAAACATGTTAACTCGTGTGGTGTTTAACCAAAAAGGCGGTGTAGGGAAATCAAGTATTACTGTAAATTTGGCTGCAATTAGTGCCAAACATGGCTTAAGAACATTGGTGATCGATCTTGATCCTCAAGCCAATTCTAGTCAGTATCTTTTAGGTGACGAAGCAACCTATTCTGCTGAAAAATCAATTTTAGAGCCAAATATCGAAAATTTCTTTGATGATGTGTTGGGCAACAATCAACAAAAGGGTTTAATCGGTAATGCATTAGGTTCAATTTTAAAAGCTCCAAGAAATAAAGATCTCGACAGTTTTGTTCATTCAACTCCTTTTGCAAAATTAGATGTGCTTCCAGCAAGTCCCACACTTGGCGCGCTTGAACATGCGCTTGAAAGTAAACATAAAATTTATAAATTACGTGATTCGATCCAAAACTTAGTTGGGCGATATGACCGTATCTATATAGATACACCACCAGCGTTTAACTTTTTTACTCTCTCTGCTTTGATTGCGGCAGATAAAGTACTCATTCCTTTCGACTGTGATGTTTTTTCAAAGCGTGCGTTACAAACATTGATTGAAAATGTTCTCGAAACGCAAGATGATCATAATGATCGCTTGGAAATTGAAGGAATTGTGGTGAATCAATTCCAATCCCAAGCAAAATTACCTCGGGAAGTGGTTCAGCAGTTAAAAGATGAAGGGTTGCCTGTACTCAATAGCATGTTACCGCCTTCGATTTTGATGAAAGAATCGCATCAGAAAAATTTACCTTTGGCCCATTTGGCACCAGAACATAAATTGACTCAAGCTTATGAGATATTGTTTGGTGAGATTGAGCCAAAACGATAAGAGAAAAATGATGAAAGGCTTATATATTGCGCCTTTGGTGGCAGCCACTTTACTCCTTGGCGCTTGTGCTACAACGGTAAAACCGACTTATGTGTCTCCGACACAATATCAATCTTTGAGCTGCCAACAGCTACAAAGTGAATATAACCGTATTCAGCAATATATCGACAATGGCGTGCAAACTCCAAAAAGTACAGGTATGGGTGTTGGTCTTGGACTCGGTGGTGGTTGGGGACGAGGTGGCTGGGGATTCGGTCCATCTATTTCTGTAAACATGGGACAGTCTTCTTCAACGAAAAATACCGAACTTTCACGTGTTTTAGGTCAACAAGAAGCGATTGTTCAGGCTGCTCAGTTCAAAAATTGTCCAATAATTGTTCATAAAAAGACCAATTAATAGTCAACTTTGCATCACAATATGCTAACTAGGGCATGTTGTGATGAATAAAGTTTAGCAAAATGTTTCATAATAAAAGTAATATAAATAAGTAGTTTATCAATTTTTAAGCTTCCAAAATTCTGTATTTTCTGTAATCAAAAAGCCTCATAAACTTGCTATATTTTGCCTGTTTCGTTTAAGGTGGCCCCATCTTAGATATTATGGAAACTTTATGATTGAGAGTTGGTTTTTTGTATTGGCAATGTTGGCTGTTTTGCTCATTCCAGGGCCGACAAATGCTTTACTTGCAACCGCTGCTCACTCTCAAGGTTTAGCTAAAGCGTTTTGGCTTATTCCTATGGAATGGTTAGGCTATGCCTATGGTATTAGTTTTTGGGCTGTGTTTATTCATTTGGCAGCACCAGTTTGGCCTGCGTTATTGCTCATTTTACATATTACAAGTGTGGCATATGTGTTCTGGATGGCATTCCGATTATGGAAAACCACCCATTTACAACAATTTAGTCAAACTCACAGTAACATTCGCCCACGTCAATTATTCTTCTCAACCTTAAAAAATCCGAAATCTTTACTTTTTGCTGCAGGTATTTTCCCTGCTGAAACATGGAATTCGCCTGAAAATTGTCTAATGGTATTTGGTGTTTTTACATTGACGCTCATTCCAGCTGCGAGTTTCTGGATGATTTTTGGACGTGCACTATTAACGGGCCCAGTACAAAAAATAAAAGCCGATCATTTATATAAAGGATCGGCTATGTTGCTTATTTTATGTATGCTTCCAGTGGTATTCCGTTTCTTCTAAATTAAGCCTTAAGCATTGGTTTTCCGGCTTTTTAGCTTTTCACGTATAAAGCCGATGATGCCCGGTAAAACACTAATAATAATGATGCCAAAAATAAGATGAGTGAAGTTATCTTTAACGATTGGCATATTTCCAAATAGATAGCCCAATGCCACAAAAGAAGCGACCCAACAAAATGCGCCAATCACATTATAAGTTAGGAAAAACTTATAGTTCATGCTGCCAGCACCCGCAACAAAAGGGGCAAAAGTACGGGCAAATGGAACAAAGCGAGCAAAAATAATTGTTTTGCCACCATGACGAGCAAAGAATTCTTGAGTTTTAATTAAATGCTGCTTATTAATGAATCGTGAATTCATTTCAAATACACGTGGACCGATAAAACGACCAATATGGTAGTTCACTGTATCGCCTAAAACGGCAGCAATGAAGAGTAGAGCACCCAATAACCATGGATCCATCGCACCTGTAGATGCTGCTAAAGCACCAGCTGCAAATAGTAGACTATCTCCCGGTAAAAACGGCATAACCACTAAACCAGTTTCGACAAAGATAATTAAAAATAAAATGCCATAAATCCACGTCCCGTAATTTGTAATAAACTCGGCGAGATGTTGATCAACGTGTAGAATAAAATCAAGAAGTTCCATGAGATGATTAAGTGGTAAACCGTGCTCAAATCGTAGCAGTGACCCTATAGAAAGTCAGTATAAAACATCAAAAATATACAAATTGATCATCCTGTTTGTGCAACGATATATATGGATTTTGAGTATTTAATTATCAATGTCCCAAACCTAGAATGAGCTCATCAATAAATAAGCATTTAAATAAAGGTGGCAAAATGTTTAATCCAAATGTAGTGGTCAAAAATATCGTAAAGCAATCAGGCGCGGACAGTTTTATTAGCCTTATTGCTCGTCTTCTTATGGCTTATATCTTC
Organism: Acinetobacter sp. LMB-5; assembly: GCF_001541635.1. Classification (NCBI taxonomy): domain Bacteria; kingdom Pseudomonadati; phylum Pseudomonadota; class Gammaproteobacteria; order Moraxellales; family Moraxellaceae; genus Acinetobacter; species Acinetobacter sp. LMB-5. The sequence goes on from NZ_LRDR01000012.1 coordinate 56,669, forward strand.
CTTGTTGCTGGTTGGGGGAAAATTACCGGTTATGCAGCAACTGCAGGATATATGGAAGCAATGGGTGTACCAGGTGGAATTCTTCCTTTAGTTATCTTGGTTGAGTTTGGTGGTGGTTTAGCCTTGTTATTTGGTTTCCAAGCACGCTTTGCAGCTTTCGGTCTTGGTATCTTTAGTATTTTAACTGCATTCTTGTTCCACCAAGGTGGGGCTGATGCAGCGGCACAATACAATAATGGCATCCACTTTATGAAAAACTTAGCAATGGCAGGTGGTTTATTCTTCCTAATGCTTCATGGTGCTGGCCGTATTAGTCTGGATCATGCAATCGAGAAATAATATTCAAGACAAAATAAAAACCGGATGAGCAATTCATCCGATTTTTTTATTTCTTTATTTTAAAAATTAAAGCATAAATTGGATTTGCAATTCCCCAACCACGAAACCAAGAACTGCGCCGACTGCAATCAAGGCCCACTCATCTTCTTTAAATGCAGGACGTAACATCCCTTCAAATTCAGAAGGTGTTAATTTTTGCATACGTTCAATGAGTGTGCTACGAATATTCATTGCATCTTCTGCATAAGACTCTACATATTTCATCGTCTCTGGAAGCTGTTGCATAATACGTTCAGCAACTTGTGATTTCATATTCTGATATTTTTCTCCGCCAATTGCATATACAACTAAAGGACGAATAACCCCAGCTTGCATATCAATTTCTTGTTTGACATGGCGGTTAACCAGATCAATAACACGCGCTGAATGTGTACCCGAAAATAACTCTTCCATCATGTGACGTGAAGTTAAAAGCTGTTTAGAAATTAAAGCTGCATAGTCAGCTGCAACTTCATTTTGACGTTTAATGAACAGACCTTGCCATGTGTAACCCAATATCTTTTTAGGATAAAGTGGTCTAAACATCATTTGCAGTGCAATCCAGTCACTGAAGAAACCCACAAAACCACCAAACAAAGGTAGCATCCAAGGATATTTTCCTTGAGTGACAATCCAGCACAGCATCTGAATCACACCAATACCGAAGCCAAATACAAAACCTACATTACTGAAAAATTTAAATTCTTGTTTCCCTACACGTTTAAAAATATTGTTGAGTAAACGTTTATCTTTAAGCAAGTTGCTGATAACAAGATGTTTAATATCAAAGTATCGATTCACATCACGCTGTACTTCGCTCATGATGTGTTCAACGATTTCGGGTGCTTTGGATTGCACACGACGGATGAGTCTTTGGCGAGCAAATTCTGGCATGCCTTCCCATAAACCGGGCTGATACTCTTGAGCAACGTCACGGGTAATGTCTTCAGCCGCTGCAAGTAGGGGTTTTTCTATTTCTTTGGCAATACGTTTAGGATCTAGGCGTGCAAAAATTTCTTCAGGTTTAATCAGCTTTGCTGTCATGAGCTCAACAGCAATGGTTGCCATTTTCTCGGCTTTGCGAGGCACAATGCCTTGCCAACCCAAAAATGGTTTAATACCTTTAAATTCAAGTGGTGAAAACATCATCTGGATGGCAACCACCTTGGTGATATAGCCAATTAAACCACTCATAAAAGGAATAGAGACATACAACCAAAAATGTTGCTGGAAATCTGCAATCATAGTTTGAAGCATTGTTGTTCCTTAGATTTCTATTGATTTTGATAGGGGGCAACAAGCCATAAAAATGGATAATTGTTTAAGCACAGACAAATATCGCTTATGGTATCTACCTTTCCATGGTAATGCCTGTTTTATCGGCTCATCTTAACATCAAATTCAAGGTGATGTTGCATAGAATGTGATGAATTTATCAATACACATGGAGTTTTTAAGCGTAACCCATACAGTTGATAAATATAAGTAAATTTTGATTTATATCAAACAATCCAATTATAGAAATGATTCTGATATGAAAAAAATAAGATATATGATGATTTGCGGTGCGCCGAAGCGCGAAAAATGTTAAAATGGCGCGCTTAATTCTTTTGCCATTTAGTGGTTTGTCATGACTACCAATACTCAAATTACTGAAGATCGTATCCTGATTCTGGATTTCGGCTCTCAATATAGTCAGCTCATTGCACGTCGTGTACGTGAAGCTGGTGTTTACTCTGAAATGTATGCTTTTGATATGTCTGAAGAAGACATTCGTGCTTTTAAGCCAAATGGCATTATTTTGTCAGGTGGACCTGAGAGTGTGCATGAAGAAGGCAGCCCTCGCGCACCACAAGTAGTGTTTGAGTTAGGCGTTCCAGTATTGGGTATTTGCTATGGCTTGCAAACCATGTCTGAACAGTTAGGCGGTAAAGTTGAGCCGGGTACTGTACATGAGTTTGGTTATGCCGAAGTTGATATCGTTAAACGCGACCAACTGATTGGTAACTTACAAGACCGTGAAAACCAACTTCATGTTTGGATGAGTCATGGTGACAAAGTTAGCCAGATTCCAGAAGGCTTTACCATTACTGCAAGCACACCAAGCTGTCCAGTTGCTGCTGTAAGTGATGAAGCGCGTCGTTTCTATGGCGTGCAATTCCACCCAGAAGTAACACACACGGCAAAAGGTGAAGAGTTACTTGCAAACTTCGTTCATAAAATTTGTGGATGTGGTGGCCTTTGGACACCTGAACACATCATCGATTTACGTGTAGAACAATTACGTGAACAAATCGGTAATGAAAAAGTTCTTTTAGGCCTTTCAGGTGGTGTTGACTCATCTGTCGTTGCTGCGCTTTTACACAAAGCAATTGGCGACCAGCTAACATGTGTATTTGTTGATAACGGTTTACTTCGTTTAAACGAAGGTGACCAAGTGATGCAAATGTTTGCTGAAAACATGGGTATCCGTGTTATTCGTGCAGATGCTGAACAACGTTTCTTAACTGCATTGGCTGGTGAAGTTGATCCAGAGAAAAAACGTAAAATCATTGGCCGCGAGTTTATTGAAGTATTTGCTGAAGAAGCACGTAAACTTGATGGTGTGAAATTCTTGGCACAAGGTACGATTTACCCAGACGTAATCGAATCTGCTGCAAGCAAACAAGGTAAAGCACACGTAATTAAATCACACCACAACGTGGGTGGTTTACCAGAAGATTTAGCATTTGAATTGGTAGAACCTTTACGTGACTTGTTCAAAGATGAAGTTCGTAAATTAGGTACTACACTTGGCTTGCCACATAGCATGATTTACCGTCATCCATTCCCGGGCCCAGGTTTAGGTGTTCGTATTTTGGGTGAAGTGAAGAAAGAATATGCTGATATTCTTCGTCTTGCTGATGACATCTTCATGCAAGAGCTTCGTGACAGCGGTTGGTATGATAAAACTGCTCAAGCGTTTGCCGTATTCCAACCTGTTAAGTCAGTTGGTGTTGTAGGTGATGGTCGTCGTTATGCATGGGTAATTGCGCTTCGTGCAGTTGAAACGGTTGACTTTATGACAGCTCGTTTTGCACATTTACCATACGAATTGGTTGATAAAATCTCAACGCGTATTATGAATGAAATTAAAGATGTATCACGTGTTGTATACGACGTGTCATCTAAACCACCAGCAACGATTGAGTGGGAATAATTTTCCTCTAGTTGTTGTTAAAAAAGGACGCATTAGCGTCCTTTTTTATTACTTAACGATTTTAATAAGAGTAAATTTATTAGCTCAAGGAACTGTATATAGAGGGTTGAATATAATATTTTATAATTTTATATGCTGGATTGGTTTTATCTAATTTTAAGGTCTAAAGGTTATGCCCCTATTAAATGAAATAAGAGCAAAAATTGAAAGAGATTTCCATAGACAACTACCAGATATATATTTTGAATTATTAAAATTTTCAAATGGTTTTTTATTTGAAAGTGGCGTAGTTATTTATTCTTCTGATGAGGTTTTTGAAAGAAATCAAACTTTTGAAGTGCAAAAGTATGCTGGAGATTATTTAGCCATAGGTGATGATAGTGGTGGAATATCAATTCTTATACCATTTCTAGGGACAGGTGTTTTTGCCGTAGATCAAGGCAGCATGGATCCTAATGACATGAGTAAAATTAGTGATTCCTTAATGAACTGGTTTAAAGCTGGATGCCAAATTTAGCTTTTGGCAAATGAATTTTAAATAAGATAAATAAACCAAGGTTGGTTTATAAGAATGGTTTTTAAGAGTGCTTAAGCACTCTTTTTTATTACTTAGCTTTTAAAGCTCAAAATTAATTTTTATAACTATCAAAGCAATAGATCAACTCTTATTACTTTTACTTGATCAAAGATATACTAAGATATATCTTAATAATTATAAATTGATCATTTTGGATCTTAAAAGATGAAACAACAATCAGAACAGCATCATGCTGAACATCATCGTTCGGGACGCCGTGGAAGACTTTTTGAAGCTGGACGCATGAAACTTTTGGTACTCCACCTTATTCAGCAAAGCCCAAAGCATGGCTATGAAATCATTAAAGAAATAAGTGATTTGGTAGGCGATGGCTATACGCCAAGCGCAGGAACAATTTATCCAACATTAACCAGTCTTGAAGAAATGAATTTGATTAATTTACTGGATGTAGAGCGTAAGCAATATCAAATCACGGAATTTGGGAAAGCTTACTTAGCTGAACAACAAGACAAGTTGAAAGAGTTATTAGAAAAATTACGCCTTAGACGTGAAATTCACAGTAATGATGAATTAATCGAAATTCATCGTGCAATGGAAAACCTAAAAACAGCCTTGCGTTTGAAGTTGAACTCGGCAGGTCTCCAACAAGAGCAGATTTATCAAATTGCCGAAAAAATTGATCAGGCTGCTGTTGCTATTGGGCGGCTATAAATCGACCTTAAACAAGTTGAAATTTTTCAAAGTTATTAATTTTTAAAAGAGAATTTATATATGAAACAACATCAATATCATGTCACGGTACAACACTTAAAAAATGCAAAAGGAGAGGCCTCTACTTATACTGAACGCCTTGGGTTCTATGCGGGAAATCATGACGATATTTTTGAAATTGTTGAACGCTTAAAAAAAGCAGATTTTTTTGATGATGAAACAACAAAATCTTTTGGAGTTGGGCTAAAACTTTTTAGTGAGGTTATGCTTGAAAACCGTGACCACCCACTATTTCAAGAGTTTCTCCCACAATTTAGTCAATTTATGAAAAACCTAAAACAGCTCGTTAAAACTCAATCATCTTAAGCTGCTCAATGCAGCTTTAATGTTATGTAATTAACAAATGATTGTCTCATTCATAGCACCCTGTGTATTACTAAAAGACTATATTGAATAATGAGTGTATTGTTAAGATCATTACAACGACTCATTGCAAAAGCATAGGTAAAAGAGAGTAATATCATGAGCAATAATAATGATTACGATATTTCTGATTCAAAGGATTGCGAAAAATTTGCCAATCAGTTTATTCAGGAATTTCCAATTCGCTCTGCTGAAATTGGACAGGGGACAGTCATTAAGCGGGCTTTACCTAGCCGACAAAAACGAATGATTGGTGCTTGGTGTTTCCTAGATCATGCGGGCCCAGTAACTTTTCCAGCGGGTGATGGTTTAGATGTTGGTCCTCATCCTCATATTGGTTTGCAAACCTTCACGTGGATGATTGAAGGCACCATGATGCATACCGATAGCTTAGGCTCAAAACAATTGATTCGCCCTAAGCAAGTTAATTTAATGACGGCAGGTCACGGAATTTCACATACAGAAGTTGCACCTGATACTGAAACTCAAATGCACGCTGCTCAGCTCTGGATTGCTTTACCAGATGCTAAGCGCAACATGGATCCGAAATTTGAACATTATCCTGAACTGCCTGTTGTTGAGAAAGACGGTCTAGAGTTTACCGTGCTTGTGGGTGAGTATTTGGCAACTACTTCTCCAGTCTTGGTACATACGCCGTTAGTGGGTGTTGACCTCATTGCTACCGAAGATACGAAAACCCGCATTCCATTAAATCCTAATTATGAATATGGTTTTATGGCGCTTGAGGGTAGTGCTCATGTAAATGGCCATGAGTTAACTGCTGACAACATGGTGGTATTAGATACGGGTCTTAGTGAAATCGAGATTGAAGTAAAAAAAGGTAACCGTATTCTTTTGATTGGCGGTGAACCGTTTGAAACACCAATTTTGCTATGGTGGAACTTTGTTGCACGTACAATGGATGATTTAAAAGAAGCCCGTGAGCAATGGATTAACCATGATGCACGTTTTGGTGAAATTCCAGATTATGTTGGTGCACGTTTAGAAGCCCCTGTTCTTCCAGATCAAATGAGAGCATCAAAATGACAGCAGTAATCGCAAGCAGTAAAGCAAAGCCCCTTGCTGAACAATGGAAGGGCGAAATCACCAGTGGTCGTCACCAATATTTTTGTGATGAGCCAGAAAAGTTAGAAGGGCAAGATCAAGGCCCAGCGCCATATGATTTGCTCACTGGAAGTTTAGCCGCGTGTACGCTCATTACTTTAAGAATGTACGCAAAGCATAAGGGTTATGATTTTGGTGAGTTTTCGGTTGAAATCGATTTTCATACCAATAGAGAACATGAAGAACATATAGAACGTCGTATTGTTTTTAAAGACTTACCAAACGAAGAGCTTCAACAAAAAATCTTAGCGGTATGCGGAAAAACCCCAGTCACTAAAACTTTGTTACGTAGTTTAGACATTCATACTGTGCTTGTTACAGCGTAAAAATGCTATTTTGTTGAGGTGGATGATTTTATATCCATCCCACAAATGGAATAAAACAGCATGTTCACATGCTGTTTTTTATGTAAAAAAGAAAAATAAAAGCAGGCAATAACATGATTAGTGTACACCACCTGGAATGTTCGCGATCGTTTCGAATTCTATGGGCTTTAGAAGAATTAGGCTTAGATTATGATATTCATTATTATCAACGCTTACCTAACTATTCCGCTCCAGAAACATTGAAATGTATTCATCCTTTAGGTAAAGCTCCGATTTTGACTGATGATGAACAAGTCATCGCAGAATCAGCTGTGATTTTAGAATATTTACAGCAGCGTTATGATCAGAAGCAACAATTTAAACCTAAAGAGCCACAAGATTTACAGCAGTATATTTACTGGATGCACTATGCTGAAGGTTCGCTTATGCCATTACTGGTCATGACTTTGGTCATGAATAGTGTAAACAAACATGTGCCATGGTTAATTCAGCCAGTAGCTAAAAAAATCACAGAAGGGGTGAAAGCAAATTTTGTTCGACCACGTATGAAAGATCATATTAGTTTTTTAGAAAACTATTTGGCAGAGCATGAATATTTTGCAGGTGATTTTTCATTCGCTGATATTCAAATGAGCTTTCCTTTGGAAGCTTTACAATCTCGCTTACAGGGTAAATACCCTCATATTCAAGCTTTTTTACACCGTATTCAGCAAAGACCTGCGTTTCAAAAAGCGAGACAAAAGGGAATTGGTTCTAATGAAAGGAATTGTGCTGATATTTAAAAGAAAAGGAACAAATATTTGTTCCTTCTTTATTTTCACTTTACTTGCGTTTGATCACGATAGAATCAATGCCACTGTGTTGTAAGGTCTGCTGAGCAGCCAAAGCAGCATCTTGAGTATCATACGGTCCAGAAATAACGCGATACCATGTTTGTCCGTTTTCAGTACTTTTAACTACATCGGCAGATAAGCCATTTAAAATGATTTCTGCACGGCGGGCATCAGCCTGATCAGGATCGTTATAACTACGAACTTGTAAAATATATGTAGGTTGCTGAGGAGTTGTAGCTGACTGATTCGGGTCAATTCCTACACTTTCAGAGGCGGCTGGTTGAGTGGTACTTGGTGCTTCAACGATCATAGCAGTGCCTTGATTTTTACTTTCAGGGATCGCTTGTTCAGGAATAGGGGTAACCTGTTGTTGAGGCAATAGGTCGTAGAAGCGATAGTCTTTATTAGTATCTTCTTCTTGATAATGTTCAGAAGTAATCTGATTTTTCGCAGGAACAGGTTGCCAAGGTTTCCAAAGCATAAGCATTACAGCGATACATAAGACCGCCAAAATAGCGACAAGTGTCCCTAACCATTTGGGAATTATGGGCTTTTTAGGCTTGTTAGGTCTTTCAGATACACCGCGTTGCGTTTTGCCAAACACGTGGATTATTCCTCTGTATTTTGATTGTTTTTTAATTCGAGTTTGAGTCTCGTCTTACGATGCTAAAAACAGTGGTTTGTATTGATATTTTAACTATACAAACCACCGCTTACTATATATTGCATGACCTTTAATTTGCTGTCATGCAATATATTTATTACATAGATTCTGGTGCAGATACACCAAGTAATTCTAAACCATTACGAAGCACTTGTTGTACATTGATTGAAAGCAATAAACGGGCTTGTGTAAGCTCTGCATCATCGCTTAATACTTTATGTTCATTGTACCAACCGTGGAACAGTGCAGCTAACTCTTTTAAGTAGTTACCAACCTGATGAGGTTCATATGCATTTGCAGCACGTAATACCGCGTCTGGGTATGCTGCCAGTTTAGCAAGAATCTCAGTTTCTGCATCAAGAGACAAGCGAGCTGCATGTGGACGAGCAGCGTTTACATCGAATTGTAAATCTGTGCTTACTGCTTTTTCTAACATACGACAAATACGTGCGTGTGCATATTGAATATAGTACACAGCATTGTCTTTACTTTGTGAAACAGCAAGGTCAAGGTCAAAGTCGATGTGTTGTTCACTCTTACGCATTACGTAGTAGAAACGAGCTGCGTCATTGCCCACTTCTTTACGTAAGTCACGTAAAGTCACGAATTGACCTGAACGAGAAGACATTTGAACCATCTCACCGCCACGCCATAAACTTACAAACTGAACTAAAAGAACAGTCAATTTCTTAGAGTCGTAACCCATTGCATCAATCGCCGCTTTTACGCGAGAAATATAGCCATGGTGGTCAGAACCCCAAATATCGATTAGGTCAGTATAACCACGTTGTAGTTTATTTAAGTGGTATGCAATGTCAGATGCAAAGTAAGTCGTTTGGCCATTACGACGCTTAACAACACGGTCTTTTTCATCACCAAATTCAGTCGACTTGAACCAGATGTTGCCATCTTTTTCATAAAGGAAGCCACGTTGATCAAGTGTTTCTAAAGCTTCATCAATTTTTGCACTAAGAGATGCTTCACTAAACCATTGGTTGAACGTTACACCAAAGTCAGCAAGGTCATCTTTAATGTCATCTAAAATGGCATGAAGAGCAGCTTGGTGGAATACGCGGTAACCTTCACCTAACAATTGTTGTGAGTTGGCAATAAGGCCATCAATATGCTTTTCTTTATCACCAGATAACACAACTTTGTTGCCTTCGCTATCTAGCTCTTCAGCATATTGCACATCTTCTGGTACATCTTTATAAACATTCGCAACTTCACGAACGTAAGCATCGCCATCTTTATCAATAATACCTTGTGCGATTTCTTTAACGTAATCGCCTTGATATGCATTTTTAGGGAATACAAGGTTTTGTCCAAGTAGTTCCAAGTAACGTAAATAAGTAGAAGTCGCCAAAATATCCATTTGACGGCCAGCATCATTCACGTAGTATTCGCGGTCAACTTTAGCACCTGTTGCTTCAAGTAAATTAGCAACAGTCATACCGTATGCCGCACCACGACCATGACCTACGTGTAGGCTAGACGTTGGGTTTGCAGAAACAAATTCGACTTGAATCTTTTTCGCTGCATTTGCTTGGCTACGACCAAAAATTTCTTTTTGTGCTTGAATTTGATCAAGAATAGCAAAGCGCTGGTCTGCATTTAAAAAGAAGTTAATAAATCCGGGTCCTGCGATTTCAGCTTTACTGATATCTGCCACTTCCGGTAATGCAGCTAGAACTTTCTCAGCTAAATCACGTGGTTTCATACCAGCAGCTTTCGAGCCGATCATGGCAATATTAGAAGCAAAGTCGCCATGGCTTCGGTCTTTGGTGCGTGTTAAGTTGCTTGTGTTTTTCCAGTCGGAAGGAAGCACCCCTTCTTGTTGAAGAGTTTGCACTGCATGGTCGAGAGCTGCTTGTATTGCCGTATTCATATCAATCGAAAATAGATGTCGCAGAAAAACGTCAAATATAGCAAATTTCCGATGACTTAGGGGAGGGGATTTAATATTCCAATAATTCTTTATGCAAATTACTGATGATTATTTTTTAAATGAATGTTGGTTGTTGAATCGTCTAATTATTCTAGAAATTAAGAATTACAAGCCTTCTGGGCAGTTTTTGTGAGTAAACTACGTGTTTAATTTAATATTATTTCCTGAGGAAATACCTGTTGCCGCTAAATCATATAATTATAGCTTTTAAAATTGAGAAAATATAAGAAGTTTTTAAAATTATAAAAATATTAACATGCTGATTTTTATTTATTATTTTTAAACATGTTTTAACTAAATAGTGTTTAATTTTAACATCACGGTTTAAAATATCTATTTTGATCGAATTAGGCTTAAGCTTATACGCACAAAGAGTTTTAGAGACCATACAAAACGTGTTTTTCTCTACTCTAAGCTGGAAAATGAGATAGGCAATGATATCAGGACACCCAAGTAAACATCCCCTTTATATTCCATATGCAGGTTTTACACTTTTAGAGTTACCACTCTTAAATAAAGGTTCGGCTTTCACTGAAGAAGAAAGAAGTAACTTTAACTTACACGGTTTACTCCCCCATATTATTGAAACTATTGAAGAGCAGAGCCAGCGCTCTTATCAGCAATATTGCGCTTTTACTGATGATATCAATCGACATATCTATTTGCGTAATATCCAAGATACCAACGAAACCTTGTTCTATCATTTAATCGAAAATCATCTTGAAGAAATGATGCCGATTATTTACACCCCAACAGTGGGTGAAGCATGTCAGCGTTTCTCCGATATCTATCGTCGTCATCGTGGTGTTTTTATTTCATATCCAGATCGTGATGTGATTGATGATATTTTGCAAAACGTAAATAAAAATAATGTAAAAGTGATCGTCATTACTGATGGTGAACGTATCTTAGGTCTTGGTGATCAAGGTATTGGTGGCATGGGTATTCCTATTGGGAAACTTTCACTTTATACCGCTTGTGGTGGAATTAGCCCAGCCTATACATTGCCAATCACAATTGATGTAGGGACGAATAATCCACAATTGTTAAATGATCCGATCTATATGGGGTGGCGTCAGCCACGTATTAGTGGTGATGAATATTACGCATTTGTCGATATGGTGATTGAAGCTGTAAAGCGTCGTTGGCCAAAAGCATTAATTCAGTTTGAAGATTTCGCACAAAAAAATGCGATGCCACTTTTAGAAAAATATCGCGATAAGATTTGTTGTTTTAACGATGATATTCAAGGAACAGCAGCGGTATCCGTAGGTAGTTTGATTGCTGCAAGTCGTGCAGCAGGCAAGCAATTAAAAGATCAAACAATTGCTTTCTTAGGCGCGGGTTCGGCAGGATGCGGTATTGCCGAGCAAATCGTTGCACAAATGGTTGCTGAAGGTCTGACTGATTCTGAAGCACGTGCACGCGTTTATATGGTGGATCGTTTTGGTTTGATTACTGAAAATCAGCCGAACTTATTGGACTTCCAACGCAAATTGGCGCAAAAAGCTGAGGTGGTTGATCAGTGGGGCAATATTGAAGAAGTGATTTCACTCCTTGATGTTGTTAAAAATGCTAAGCCTACAGTGTTAATTGGGGTTTCTGGTCAACCGGGTCTCTTCACAGAAGAGATTATTAAGACCATGGCAGCGAATTGTGAACGCCCAATTGTCATGCCATTGTCTAACCCAACTTCACGTGTTGAAGCTGTACCAGCAGATATTGTGGAGTGGACTGAAGGTAGAGCGTTAATTGCAACAGGTAGCCCGTTTGCTCCTGTGAATCATCACGGTAAGCTTTATAATGTTTCTCAGTGTAATAACTCGTACATTTTCCCGGGCATTGGCTTGGGGGTGGTGGCATCGGGTGCTAAACGCGTTACTGAAAATATGTTAATGGCTTCAAGTAGTGCTTTAGCGAATTGCTCGCCATTACTAAAAGATCCGCAAGCTGATTTATTACCACCTTTAGGGGAAATTCAGCAAGTTTCTAAGGTTATTGCGTTTGAAGTTGCGAAAGCTGCCATGGCAGATGGCGTGGCTGTAACGATTAGTGATGACTTACTACAGCAAAAAATTGATCAATCATTCTGGAAACCTGAATATCGCAAATATAAGCGTATTCCTTTCTAAGAATGGTAAGCTAAAAAGAGGAGCTTTATGCTCCTCTTTTTTTATTTTAGTCTTCTAAAACTTCTTCTAGTAATTCTTCACTTGGTGCAAAGTAATATGCGCCGTCTAGTGGTGTCACGAAATGCAATAGGCGATCATGGATACCATCTCCACTTGTACCGAACATACGTTTTAGCATGGCATCAATAATGTTCAGGTCCTTGGTGTAGGCAATGAAAAATAAACCCTGATCACCTCGGCCGTCACCATAAGGCAGACTATGGCGCAAGATTTCCATTTCTTCGCCTTCTTCATCTTCAACGACAGTACGGGCGACATGGGCATTTTCTGGTTTAACATCATCATCAAGTTCAATTGACTCAAGCTTAGTACGACCCATGACATTTTCTTGGGCATCAACTTTTAGTTTTTTCCATTTTTCTAAGTCGTGTGCATAACGCTGCGCGAAAATGAAACTACCATCTGCAAATACTCCAGCACTTTCTGGGAGTAGGGCTGTTTCCGCGCGGTCATCTGGAAATTGAGGATTTTCAGTACCATCTATAAAGCCAGTAATATCGCGACCATCGAAATAACGGAAGCAAACACGTTCATCCAGAACTTCAACTTTATCTTTAATACCTTCAAAAAATGCTTGGCTTAATGCAAAACAAATATCAGAACGCATACTAGCAATATGGATGAGGACATCAGCGGGAACGGCTGGCATGTTGAATGCGCCGTTTTCTGGTTCAAGTTGTTTAAAACCAGCAGGAGATTGATTGTAAAGTTGCTTCCAAAGTTCTGGACCAAAAGCGACTGCTGTTTTAATTTGCGCGTCTGAATGCTGAGTAATGAGGCGGTCGCGTGTTTCAAACAACGCTTCGAGTTGTTCTTTTAATTCATTAATTGATAAGTCTTTTAAACGAAGAACAATAAATCGGGCATGATCTGATGGCAACGGCAAAATGACAGATTGAGCAGTCATTGGAAGGTATCTCCTCAATTATAATTTAGTATGAGCTTTAATTATTGTGCCTGATGCGAAGAGCGGTTAGTAGTCTATTTCTTGATTTTATTGTTTGAATTCTCATCAATATAGTTTTATAAAACAGTATAATTCCACTTTTATTGTCTATTTTTACTATGTCTTTGCAAGTTTGGTTTGCCTATATGTTGGCGTGTTGGGTCATTAGTATCTCTCCGGGTGCGGGAGCTATTGCCTCAATGTCGAGTGGTCTAAACTATGGATTTAGACATGGTTATTGGAATGCAATCGGTTTGCAAGTTGCCTTAGTGCTTCAAATTATGGTGGTGGCAGCAGGTGTCGGGGTCTTATTTGCCACAACTCCTTTAGCTTTTCAGGCCGTTAAGTGGTTTGGTGTAGCTTATTTATTGTATTTGGCCTATTTGCAGTGGACAGCACCTGTAAAAGATATAGAAATTCAACAAGAAAAAAGAGATAAGTCTGCTTTAGCTCTGCTATTAAATGGTTTTGTGGTTAATATTAGCAATCCTAAAGCAATCGTATTTTTATTGGCGGTTTTACCGCAGTTCTTAGATTTAAGTAAGCCTCAATGGATACAATATCTAATTATGGCGGCTACTATGATTACGATCGATTTGATTGTAATGGCTGGATATACGGGGCTGGCATCCAAGGTTTTAAGATTACTTCGATCCCCTAGACAGCAAAAATATTTAAATCGGGGCTTTGCTGTGATGTTTAGCTGTGCGGCTTTATTATTGAGCACAGTTCATCAGGCGTCCTAGTTTAGGACGCCTGTGTCTGATTTTTTAATTTTTGAGTTATAAAAATAACAGCAAAACTTAATGCCATACATAAAACAATACTAAGACCTGTAGAGATATTAAGTGCTGCACTTGACCATAAACCGACACTAACACCGAGCTGGGCTAACACGAATGCCCAAATAACCATTTGCTTTGGTGAGTTTGCTAGTAGGCGAGCGCTTAAAGCTGGTATTACGAGTAATGCACCCATTAGCAAAGAACCTACAGCACGCAAAGCTAAAACTGTAAATAAAGCCAATAACAGCATAAAAATAAGGCGTTGCCAGTTTGCATTCACCCCTTCACTAATTGCGATATCCGGATCAATTGCAAACTGTATTTGTGGCTGCCAAAAACGGTAAAGAATTACGAGTGATATCGCAATAATTAAAGTGAAAACAGGAAGATCTGGCCAATCAATACTAAGCAAATCACCAAACAAATAACTTAAAAGCTCTGGTCTTAAACTTGGAACATGTTGAATAAATAGTAAACCGCTACAGAGTAATGTTGCTGAACATAAGGCTAGTAGAGCATCATTGGGTAAACGGTTGTCATGTAAAGCCCATAAAACGCCTACCAGTAAAACCGCTGTACCTGCAACACCAAGCCATAATGGAAGACTTAAAGCTCCCGCAATAGCTACCCCAAGTAGTGTTCCGTGCGCCATCGTGTCAGCAAAAAAAGACATTCGTCTCCAAAGCATTAAACAACCCAGAGGTGCAGTTAAAAATACCAGCAGAGTTCCCATAATCCATGCGGGTAACAATAATTGTAACCATTCCATCATGGCTTAAGCTTCCGGTTCTGGGTGAATATGAGGACGGTCATTATGAGGGCAGGGGTGTGCAGCATCACCGTGAGCACAATGGTCATGATGATGTTGATAGAAAACCCTTTGAGTTCCAAATATTGCCTGATATTCAGGATGTTGTTGAATATTCTCGGGTAGTCCACTACAGCAAATATGTTTATTTAAACACACTACACGGTGTGTTCCTTGCATCACCCATTGTAAGTCATGAGAAACAATTAAGATCGCGCAACCATATCGTTCTGGCAGACTGCGAACATAATCATAAAGTTCCGCTTCTGACTGAATATCTAAACCTTGCATGGGTTCATCAAGAACTAAAATATCTGGCTGACGAAGCAGTGCACGAGCCAATAGTACTCTTTGGCGTTCTCCACCTGAAAGTTGTTGTACTTTTGATTGTTGTAACTTTGAAATACCTGTGTCTTGAATAATTTCCTGACGCAGGGCAGGGCTGCATTTTTCTAAATCAAGAAGATCCTGAACACGTAAAGGAAGGCTGTGAGAAGGATTAAACTTTTGTGGCACATAAGCCATTTTAAGTTTTTTATGATTAATAACACGCCCGCTACTTGGCTGAAGAATACCGAGTAGAACTTTAATCAGTGTTGATTTGCCTGCACCATTGGGTCCAATTAAAGACACAATTTCATTTTGATGTAGGGCAAAATCAACTTTCTTTAATATATCCCGATCATCACGATGAACAGAAACCTGCTCAAGCTGAATTAATACAGGATTTAAGGAGTTGTGCGGCACTGTTGGCATTTCCCCGAAATTTCAATAATGCTGTGTTGAGCCACGAAGTCATCTGAAGCTGCAAGCTGGTCAAGCTGGTGTGTGAGGCCTTGAGAAGAAGCTTCTTTAACCATATGACATTCGGTACAAATCAGGAATGCTGCTTGATGGCCCTCACGCGGGTGGCAGCAAGGAATATACGCATTAATAGAAGTTAGGCGGTGGATGAGACCTTTTTCTAATAAGAAATCTAAAGTTCTATATACAGTTGGAGGCGCAGCAGGGCGATCAGTTTGACTTTTTATACGTGCCAATAAGTCATAGGCACCCATTGGACCCGATGCATTTAAAATGAGTTCCAGAACTTCTTTGCGCAAAGGTGTAAGACGTGCGCCAGTCGCAGAACATAAACTTTCTGCTTCAGCTAAACGGCTTGCGACATTATGGTGGTCATGCACACCATGCAAAGAATCATGATGTTCATGCGAGCAGGAACTCATAGGGATAACCTCGAATTTTTAACGGAATATTAGCATGAAGCGATGCTTCATTCGATTAATCTTAGGTATTTTTGTAACTTTGTTATATTATAACATGCTTCGAGCTAATTTAAATTGATGGTCTGTCATGTTCCGTTTTTTTGTTTTCAGTATGTTCTCTCTTTTGAGTACGTTAGGGTGGAGTCAGGGTTTGGTGGTTTCTACGCACCCGATTTATCTGATTGCAAAAGAAGTCACTCAAGGGGTTGAAGAACCACAACTCTTATTAAAGGGACAAACTGGGCATGACGTACAATTAACCCCAGCGCATCGTAAAGCAATTAATGATGCGTCTTTGGTGATTTGGTTGGGTAAGGCCCATGAAGCACCTCTAAATAAATTGCTAGGTAATAATAAGAAAGCAATTGCCTTATTAGATAGTGGCATCGTTTCTATTTTGCCACAGCGCAGTACACGTGGTGCAGCTTTACCTAATACAGTAGATACCCATGTTTGGTTAGAGCCAAACAATGCGGTTCGAATTGGCTTTTTTATTGCTGCTTTGCGCTCTCAGCAACACCCTGAAAATAAAGCAAAGTACTGGAATAACGCCAATGTGTTTGCTCGTAAAATGTTACAGGCAGCACAAGCTTACGATAGTTCAAGTAATGGCAAACCGTATTGGGCATATCATGATGCCTATCAATATTTAGAGCGCTCATTAAACTTAAAATTCGCTGGTGCTTTAACAGATGATCCGCATGTGGCGCCAACAGCAGCTCAAATTAAGTATCTTAATGATAGTCGACCAAAAAATCAGATGTGTTTGTTGGCAGAGAGTTTTACCACTAAGAGTCAATATCAAAAATTAGGTAACATTACTTTTCAACCAGTAGACGAGAGCATGAATAATGAGGATGATTTCGTCACTGCATGGAAGAAACTGGCTATAAAAACAGATAAATGTGTATTAAGTACGCAAAAGTAAGATAAAAAGTAAACAAAGGCTGACTGTAGCGTCAGCACCACCTGTCATGAAAAACCCCGACTAAAGTCGGGAAAAGATTGCATGTTCAGGGGTGTAACTCTATAATGCCTGCGATTAAAAGCGATCATCAGCTAAACTTGTCAAGCATTTATGCTGTGAGTGGATAAATAATGAGCCAAACTAGTCGCTTGATTGACCGACGATTAGCAAAAGCTTTGGTCTTCTTACAAGCATGTATGATCCCTGTTTCCGCACTTGTGGCGTGGAGCATAAAAGACATGACAGCAGCATTAAGTGCGGCACTTGGTGCGTTGGTCTGCTGGCTTGCTACGGGTTATTTTTCGTGGCAATCCTTCAGAACAGCAGGTGCACGAGCATCAAAACAAGTGCTGTCTAACATGTATAGGGGCATGTTAGGCAAATTTGCAATCATGATCGTTGGATTTATTTTGATTTTGAGCAATGTTAAACCTTTATCACCGTTAGCATTGCTGTTTGGTTTTATTCTCGTTCAGGCAATGTCGTGGGTCGCTCCGTTTTGGGTGTCACGTCTACAAAAACGGGTGTAGAAACAAGAAGAATTGAAGATTTTTTGGAGGGTGGCGAGATATCGACAGTACGCCGATGTTCGTTTCCCTTCTTTTTAGTAATTGACATTGACCAGGTGTGATTTATGGCTGCTGAAGAACATGCCCTCACTTCGACAGAGTATATCAAGCATCACTTGACCAATATGACCTATGGCAAAATGCCAGACGGTACATGGAAATTGGCTGAGACTGCTGAAGAAGCTCATTCGATGGGGTTCACTGCAATTCACTTGGATTCAATGGGTTGGTCAATTGGCCTTGGTGTGATTTTCTGTTTGATGTTCTGGATCGTTGCGAAAGCTGCAAATGCAGGTGTTCCAACTAAATTCCAGTCAGCAATCGAAATGATCATTGAGTTTGTTGACTCAAGTGTCCGTGATACTTTTCATGGCAAATCACGTTTAATCGCTCCGCTTGCACTCACTATTTTCGTGTGGATTTTCCTCATGAACTTAATGGACTTGATCCCAGTTGACTGGATTCCTCAAGTTGCAGCGTTTGTAGGTGCAAACGTATTTGGTATGGACCCTCACCACGTTTACTTCAAGATCGTTCCATCTACAGATCCAAACATTACTTTAGGTATGTCTTTATCTGTATTTGTACTTATCTTGTTCTACAGCATCCGCGAAAAGGGTGTTGGTGGTTTCGTTGGCGAGTTGGCACTTAACCCATTTAACCCAAGTAATCCAGTTGCAAAAGCGTTGCTTATTCCAGTGAACTTGATTTTGGAATTGGTAACATTCCTTGCTCGTCCGATTTCATTAGCTCTCCGACTATTCGGTAACATGTATGCCGGTGAGTTGATCTTTATCCTAATTGCTTTATTGCCGTTCTGGATTCAATGGGCGTTGTCTGTGCCTTGGGCGATCTTCCACATTCTTGTAATCACGTTGCAGGCATTCATCTTTATGATGCTTACCATCGTTTACTTGAGCATGGCAAGCGAAAAACATTAATGGTATTGCCTAACTATCAAATGATGGTTGGGCTGAATTTTTTTAATTTAATTTGGTAATAACCTAACCTCTGAGGAATTTTTCATGGAACTCACTTTAGGTCTAGTTGCAATTGCATCTGCTATCTTGATCGCTTTCGGTGCTTTGGGTACTGCGATTGGTTTTGGTCTTTTGGGTGGTCGCTTTTTAGAAGCTGTTGCTCGTCAACCAGAATTGGCTCCACAACTTCAAACTCGTATGTTCTTAATCGCGGGTCTTCTTGATGCTGTGCCTATGATCGGTGTTGGTATTGGCTTGTTCTTCATCTTCGCTAATCCATTTGTAGGTTAATCATCTTAATTCCTAAATCCACTATTTGAGGAATTGCAATGAATATCAACCTCACATTGATTGGTCAAGCGATTGCGTTTGCATTCTTTGTTGCATTCTGCATGAAGTTTGTTTGGCCACCACTAATCAATGCGATTAGTGAGCGTCAGCGTAAAATCGCTGATGGCTTAAATGCAGCAGAAAAAGCGAAAGCTGACCTTGCCGATGCACAAGCGCAAGTTAAGCAAGAACTTGATGCAGCTAAAGCACAAGCGGCTCAATTGATCGAACAAGCGAACCGTCGTGCAGCGCAATTGATCGAAGAAGCTCGTACTCAAGCTGCGGCTGAAGGTGAGCGTATTCGTCAACAGGCTAAAGAAGCTGTTGATCAAGAAATCAATTCTGCTCGCGAAGAATTACGTCAACAAGTAGCTGCTTTGGCAGTAACTGGTGCAGAAAAAATCCTGAACCAGCAAGTTGATGCAGAAGCTCATAACGCCATGCTGTCTCAGCTGGCTGCTAAACTTTAAGCGAGGCGAATTATGGCTGAACTCTTGACGTTGGCACGTCCGTATGCCAAAGCAGCATTTGCTTATGCTTCTGAGCAAGGTGCAACAGACAATTGGTCGAATGCGTTACAAGTGCTCAGTGCTGCGGTGCAAGACGAAGCATTTTCCGCTTATTTAAATCGCCCTGAACTTACTCCTGCGGAGCAAGTGAAGCTTTTTGCTAAAGTTTTAGGTGAAGATCAATCTCAAGCAGTGTCTAACTTTTTGACACTTCTTGCAGATAACGATCGTTTAATGCTGTTACCTGAAATTGAAGCAGAATATGAACAGCTTAAATCACAGAATAACAACAATGTGGATGTCGTGATTGAATCGGCTTTCCCGTTAACTGCTGAACAAGAGCAACTGTTGAAATCTGCTTTAGAAAAGCGTTTTAACAGTACAGTAACTGTTTCAGTTGAAGTTAAACCTGAGCTTATTGCAGGTGTTGTAATTCGTGCAGGCGATCAAGTGATAGATGATTCTGCGCTTAACAAGCTTGAAAAAATGCGTACTCGTCTTCTTGCATAATGCAAATGATGAAGACTGAACTAATAAAAGATTGAGGAATAGCGCAATGCAACAACTGAATCCATCCGAGATCAGTGCGCTCATTAAACAGCGTATCGGAGATCTGGACACCAGCGCGACCGCTAAAAACGAAGGTACCATTGTTATGGTATCCGACGGTATCGTGCGCATTCACGGTCTTGCTGATGCAATGTACGGTGAAATGATCGAATTCGACGGCGGCTTATTTGGTATGGCACTGAACCTAGAACAGGATTCAGTGGGTGCCGTTGTTTTAGGTAACTACCTAAGCCTTCAAGAAGGTCAAAAAGCTCGTTGTACAGGTCGTGTATTAGAAGTTCCAGTTGGTCCTGAACTTCTTGGCCGTGTTGTCGACGCTTTGGGTAACCCAATTGATGGTAAAGGCCCAATTGATGCGAAATTAACTGATGCTGTTGAAAAAGTAGCACCAGGCGTAATTTGGCGTCAATCTGTAGATGAGCCTGTTCAAACTGGTTATAAATCAGTTGATACAATGATTCCTGTTGGCCGTGGCCAACGTGAGTTGATCATCGGTGACCGTCAAACTGGTAAAACAGCGATGGCGATCGATGCGATTATCGCTCAGAAAAACTCTGGCATTAAATGTGTATACGTTGCGATTGGTCAAAAACAATCAACAATTGCAAACGTTGTACGTAAGCTAGAAGAAACTGGCGCTATGGCGTATACAACTGTTGTCGCTGCTGCGGCTGCTGATCCTGCTGCAATGCAGTACTTAGCTCCGTACTCTGGCTGTACAATGGGTGAATACTTCCGTGACCGCGGTGAAGACGCTCTTATTATTTATGATGATTTGTCTAAGCAAGCTGTTGCTTACCGTCAAATTTCATTACTTTTACGTCGTCCACCAGGTCGTGAAGCGTATCCAGGTGACGTATTCTATCTTCACTCACGTCTTCTTGAACGTGCTTCTCGTGTATCTGCTGACTACGTTGAGAAATTCACTAATGGCGCAGTAACTGGTCAAACTGGTTCTTTAACTGCATTGCCAATTATTGAAACTCAAGCAGGTGACGTATCTGCATTCGTACCAACGAACGTAATTTCGATTACTGACGGTCAGATCTTCTTAGAAACATCATTATTCAACGCAGGTATTCGTCCTGCTGTGAACGCGGGTATCTCTGTATCTCGTGTTGGTGGTTCTGCTCAAACTAAGATCATCAAAAAATTGTCTGGTGGTATCCGTACTGCTTTAGCACAATACCGTGAATTGGCTGCGTTTGCTCAGTTCGCTTCTGACCTTGACGAAGCAACTCGTAAGCAACTTGAACATGGTCAACGTGTAACTGAGTTAATGAAGCAAAAACAATATGCTCCTTACTCAATTGCTGACCAAGCTGTTTCTGTTTATGCATCTAACGAAGGCTACATGGCTGACGTAGAAGTTAAGAAAATCGTAGACTTTGATGCTGCGTTAATTTCTTACTTCCGCTCAGAATATGCTCCGTTGATGAAACAAATCGATGAAACTGGTGATTACAACAAAGACATCGAAGCAGCAATCAAAGCAGGTATTGAAAGCTTTAAAGCGACTCAAACTTACTAAGTTTAGTTTTAGTTAAGTTTGGTTCACGGATCAACCTTCGGAAGCTCGAAAGAGCTTTCGAATACTAGGTTAAGCGTATGGCAAATTTAAAAGAAATTCGCGCCAAAGTAGCTAGTATCAAGAGCACGCAAAAGATTACTCGCGCGATGCAAATGGTAGCTGCTTCTAAAATGCGTCGTGCGCAAGAGCGCATGGCTCAGGGCCGTCCGTATGCCGATAATATGCGCCGTGTAATTGCTCACTTGGTACAAGCAAACCCTGAATACAAACACCGTTATATGGTTGACCGCCCAGTTAAGCGTGTTGGCTATATCGTAGTGTCTTCAGATCGTGGTTTGGCAGGTGGCTTGAACATTAATTTGTTCAAGAAAGTTGTGCAGCATGTCAAAGCACAACAACAGCAGTCAATTGAAGTTGAATTTGCTTTAATTGGTCAAAAAGCGGTTTCGTTTTTTAAGAATTACGGCGGTAAAGTGCTCGGTGCAACTACCCAACTTGGCGATGCGCCGAGTTTGGAACAGTTAACTGGCTCAGTCCAAGTTATGCTTGATGCATTTGATAAAGGCGAATTAGATCGTATCTATCTCGTATCAAATGGCTTCGTTAATGCAATGACTCAGCAGCCTAAAGTAGAACAACTTGTTCCTTTAGCACCAGCAGAAGAAGGCGATGACCTCAACCGTACTTATGGTTGGGACTATATCTACGAACCAGAAGCAGAAGAATTGTTAAATGGTTTGTTGGTTCGCTATATCGAGTCTATGGTTTATCAAGGTGTGATTGAAAACGTTGCATGTGAGCAGTCAGCTCGTATGGTCGCGATGAAAGCAGCGACAGACAACGCAGGACAATTGATTAAAGACCTACAACTCATTTACAACAAGCTGCGTCAAGCCGCGATTACTCAGGAAATTTCCGAGATCGTTGGCGGTGCCGCTGCCGTTTAACATTATTAAGTTTGAATTGAGGAGACAGCAATGAGTAGCGGTCGTATCATTCAGATCATCGGCGCGGTTATCGACGTCGAGTTTGAGCGCAATAGCGTTCCTAAGATCTATGACGCTCTCCAAGTTGACGGTACTGAAACTACATTAGAAGTTCAGCAACAGCTTGGCGATGGTGTTGTTCGTACCATCGCAATGGGTTCTACAGAAGGTCTTAAACGTGGCCTTAATGTAACTAGCACAAATGCACCAATTTCTGTTCCAGTAGGTCCAGCTACGCTTGGTCGTATCATGGACGTTTTGGGTCGCCCAATTGATGAAGCAGGTCCTGTAGCGACTGAAGAGCGTTTGCCGATTCACCGTCAAGCACCTTCTTATGCTGAACAAGCAGCTTCTACTGATCTTTTAGAAACTGGTATTAAAGTAATTGACTTACTTTGCCCGTTCGCAAAAGGTGGTAAAGTTGGTCTATTCGGTGGTGCTGGTGTTGGTAAAACCGTTAACATGATGGAGTTGATCAACAACATCGCTAAAGCTCACTCAGGTTTATCTGTGTTTGCTGGTGTTGGTGAGCGTACTCGTGAAGGTAACGACTTCTATCACGAAATGAAAGATTCTAACGTTCTTGACAAAGTAGCAATGGTCTACGGTCAGATGAACGAGCCACCAGGTAACCGTTTACGCGTAGCGTTAACTGGTTTGACTATGGCTGAATACTTCCGTGATCAAAAAGACGAAAATGGTAAAGGTCGTGACGTATTATTATTCGTCGACAACATCTACCGTTATACACTTGCAGGTACTGAAGTATCAGCATTGTTAGGTCGTATGCCGTCTGCGGTAGGTTACCAACCTACACTTGCAGAAGAAATGGGTGTTCTTCAAGAGCGTATTACATCTACTAAATCTGGTTCGATCACATCGATCCAAGCAGTATATGTACCTGCCGATGACTTAACAGATCCATCTCCTGCAACTACATTTGCTCACTTAGATGCAACAGTAGTATTGAGCCGTGACATCGCATCTTCTGGTATCTATCCAGCGATCGATCCACTTGACTCAACTTCACGTCAGTTAGACCCATTAGTTGTTGGTCAAGAGCACTATGAAATTGCGCGTGCAGTACAAAACGTATTGCAACGTTATAAAGAGCTTAAAGACATCATCGCAATCTTGGGTATGGATGAATTAGCTGAAGAAGATAAATTGGTTGTTTACCGTGCGCGTAAAATCCAACGTTTCTTCTCTCAACCATTCCACGTAGCTGAAGTGTTTACTGGTGCTCCTGGTAAATTAGTACCGCTTAAAGAAACGATTCGTGGCTTTAAAGGTCTATTAGCTGGTGAATACGATCACATCCCAGAACAAGCGTTCTATATGGTTGGTGGTATTGACGAAGTGATTGCTAAAGCTGAGAAACTCTAATTTAAGGAGATCATCTCATGGCGACTATGCAATGTGATGTCGTAAGTGTTAAAGAGTCTATTTACTCTGGCGCAGTAACGATGTTAATCGCGAAAGGTGCTGGTGGTGAGCTTGGTATTTTGCCAGGACATGCTCCACTTGTAACCTTGCTTCAACCGGGCCCGATTCGTGTTCAGTTGGAAAATGGTACAGAAGAAATCGTCTATGTATCTGGTGGTGTTTTAGAAGTTCAACCTCATGTTGTAACGGTTCTTGCAGATACTGCAATCCGTGCTGACAACTTGGATGAAGCGGCAATTTTAGAAGCACGTAAAAATGCTGAACAATTGCTTGCAAACCAAAAGAGTGATTTGGACTCAGCTGCTGCGTTGGCTGCCTTGGCAGAAACAGCTGCACAGCTTGAAACTATCCGTAAAATCAAAAACCGCGCACTATAATTGCCGGTTTGAGATTGAAAAAGCC
Organism: Acinetobacter sp. LMB-5; assembly: GCF_001541635.1. Taxonomy (NCBI): domain Bacteria; kingdom Pseudomonadati; phylum Pseudomonadota; class Gammaproteobacteria; order Moraxellales; family Moraxellaceae; genus Acinetobacter; species Acinetobacter sp. LMB-5. Next base: position 81,100 of record NZ_LRDR01000012.1, read on the forward strand.
ACCGTAAGGTGGCTTTTTTTATAAGTTGTTTTTTAAGATTCAATTTTTGAATCTGACTTTTCATCTCCTGCCATAATCATGGCAGCAAGCTTCACCATATCCATTTGAATGGTATTAAGCTGTTTTTCAATTTGGTCAAAATTGATTTGATCTAATTTCCCATTGAGTAATGGCATGCTAAGAGCTTGTTGGTTGGCATGTAATAAACTTTGGCGAATATTCTCAATTTCCTGACTTTTGATATCTAAAGTCAAAAGTGCTTGATTTAAACCTTCTAGTTGCTGTTTTAACGTAGTGACAGTAGTTTTTAGTTCATTCTGATTCTTATCTTGGATGGCTTGTTCAACATCAAGCTGAGTATCTTTAAGCTGTTCAACATAGTCACCAGCTTTAAGCTGTAAATTAGCAGCGTCGCGGACCATATAAAAAATATTACCGCTTTTAAGTTCGGCTTTGTTGGGTACAATTTCTGACTCTTGTTGTTCAATGTTTTGGTCAGATGCCTGTTCAGTTATTTCAGTCTTTTCTTGTTCGTTAGCATGGTCTTGTGCTTGATCGCACCCGAGTAAAAGCATGCCTGAGGCAAAAATTACAAAAGGAAGAAATGCGCCCTGTAAAACTTTTTTCATAACTACAAACAACATCAAATAAAGCAAATAGATACTATAGGCATAAAATATGAAGAAAGATTGTATTTTTGCAAACGAACAACACTTTGAAGAGAGCATAAAAAAGAGCGTATAAAACGCCCTTTCTGACGTTTTAAAAAATTATTTTGCTAACTCTGCTTCAACTGCTTTAACGATTTGTTCATCGTCTGCTGTTAGGTTCGGAGCAAAGCGAGCCACGACTTCACCATTTTTATTAATTAAAAACTTTTCGAAGTTCCATAAAACTTCTGGAGCAGGGTTGGTTGGAATACCTAAGCCTTCTAAACGCTCACGGAAAGGACCTTCACCAGTACGTTCTGGTTGAGCTGCTGTCAAAGCTTGGTAAAGTGGATGCTTATCTTCGCCGACTACAGAAACCTTAGAAAATAAAGGGAAATGAACATCATAATTTAATGAACAGAACTGTTGAATTTCTTCATCAGAACCTGGTTCTTGCTCTTTAAAGTTGTTTGCTGGGAAACCTAAAATTTCAAGACCTTGGTCTTTTTTTGCTTGGTAAAGTTTTTCTAAGCCTTCATATTGTGGAGTTAAACCACATTTAGAAGCAGTATTTACGATAAGTAAAACTTTCCCTTTGTACTGTTCGAGGTCAACCGTTTCACCTGAAATAGCTTTTACTGGAATGTGATATACAGATTGTGTCATGACTCTTTCCTAAAGATTGTAATTGATATCAAGTAACGCATTTGTTTTAACTGCTATTGAGGGGCAGTGCAATAATATTCGTGTTCAAAAAAGGAAAAGTTTTTAAAGATAAACTGAATTCTAGTTATTTCTGATTTGGATAGGTGTTTGTCCAGTGTAACGTTTAAAAAATTCAATAAAACTTGAGCTATGTTGATAACCTAAATCATATGCTAAACGCTTGATAGGCGTCCCTTGACGAATCTGATGAATGGCATAAACAATTTTGGCCCGATTTCTCCATTCGGACAACGAAAGCTGAAGCTCTTGTTGACTCAAACGTAATAAGTGGCGATCACTGACCGAAAAGTTCTGAAGCAACTGCTGTAAAGAGTGATTAAAAAGTAAAGGATCTGAAAGTTTTTCTAAAATAGGCAATAAAACAGGATGCCGCGTTTGCGGTAAATAATGCGAATATGCAGGAGCTTGTTTGAGTTGATCGAATAAAACTTGTAAAAGATGCTCTAAATATTCAGGTTGTTTGGTTTGTTTTTGTTGTTCTAGAATTTGTAAAACTAAAGTGCGAAAAAAAGGCTGAATACTAAAGCATCGACAGTTATTTCCTAAAATAGAACAGAGGCTAGGGTGTAGTCGAATACAGATATAGTGAATTTCATGGTCGATATGAGTAGATTGATGAACTGTTTGAGGAGGAATCCAAAGCCCATAGCTTGGAGGAGATAAGTAGATTTGTTCCTCTACTTGCATTTCCAAAATGCCATTCAAACTGAAATTAAAATCTCCCCAAAGAGATGCATGAGGACGAACAATATCTTCTTTTTGGTATAGAAATTCATGAACTTCTATACTGTTTAATAATGAAAATTGCTGATCCTCATTGTTCATCTATATGCTCTGACTCATATTTTAGTTTTCACAAGTAGCTTTAGGGTTATTAAGACCTTTCGCTAAGGTAAATGTACTCAGTAATGCTAGGGCAACAAAGCTTAATACACCATAAATTAAAGTATTTTCATTGAAATGATCAACCACATATCCCCCTAATAATGAACCTGTCGCAATCATCACCTGAAACATACCTACAAAAAGCGGCATACCTTTTTCAACTGCATTTGGCGCATGTACAAACATCCAAATATTCGCTGAGGTAGGGAAGGCACCAAATGCAAATCCCCATAACGCGGTTAAGACAATAGCACCAAATTCATGAACGGCAAAAAGAGGAAATCCAAAAAATACGATTGCAAAGCATGTACCCACAAAAGCTAATGTATAACGGACATTTAGATTCCCACTATATCCGGCAAAAGCATTTCCGAAAATACCAGCAATTCCATAGAGCAATAATAATGAACTAATGGTTGTCCCATTAAAACCAGCAACATTTTTAAAGAAAGGTGCTAAATAGCTATAGGCACAAAAGTGAGCGAGTCCGATCAATAAAACAATCAACATGCCACTACGTGCTTTAGGAGTACGTAATAGTGCTGGCAAATCTTTCATGTGAATTGCCGAATCTGGTACAAGTTTAGGTAAAAAGATTAATTGTAAGATTAAAACAACTAAGCCAATGCCTGCAGTAATTCCAAAAGCACTACGCCAGCCATAAAACTCGCTTAACCAAGTTCCAATCGGTACACCTAGAACTGTAGCAAAAGTCACACCTGCCATCACGACCGCAGTTGCTTTAGCAATAGGAAGGTGTGAGGGAGCTAATTTTCCACTTAGAGCAATGGCAGTCGCCCAGAAACCACCAATTGAAATACCTAAAATTAAGCGGCTTAACAATAGAACATGGAAGTTTTCAGCAAATGCGGTAATGGTATTGGCAATAACCATAATAGCTGTCAGCAAGATAAGCACATAACGCCGATCAAGTTGTTTTACTGATACAGGCAATAGAGGGGCTGCAATTGCTGCCATAATGCCGGGTACTGTAATAATCAGGCCGGCAGTACCTACAGAAATATTTAAATCTGTTGCGACACTATTTAGAACACCAACGGGTAAAAATTCACTTGTAACTAAGGCAAATGCTGCGATAGAAACGGCCAAAATGGCAAACCAGCTTCCTTGAGTGGAGGTCTTGGGTCGCGCTTTAGAGATAGACGATTGGTCCATAGGAAATCCTTACTTGGCTAAATTTGGAGTAAAGAAAGGCAATTTATTAATTAACTAACGATCATTATGAAAATAAAATAGTTGATAAAAAATCGAACGTCAATTAATTTAATAACGATTGTTATAAAAATAGATGTGATCTTTATGACAAATAGGCATGAAACGAATTTAGCTGTTGTAGAAGATACGCTGAAAAAAAAGCGCGGACGTCCTAAATGCTTTGATGAACAAGAGGTTTTGCAGAAAGCAATGTTGCTCTTTTGGGAGCATGGCTATGAAGCAACGTCTATTAGTGATTTAACACAAGCTTTGGAAATTACAGCACCAAGCCTATACAGTGCCTTTGGCGACAAAGAAGGGCTGTTTTACAGAAGTGTTGATTATTATTTAGCTCATGAAGGATGTCCGATTGACACTATATTTGTAGAAGCAAAAACTGCAAAAATTGCTGTTGAGTTATATCTTTATGACATTGTTAAAAGATTGGTTCAGCCCAATAAGCCAGCAGGTTGTATGGTGGTCGTTGCGGCTATGAATTGTTCTGATGCCACTCAAGATGTACAGCAAAATCTATTAGATAAGCGCATAAAGACAAAAGAAAAATTATTAAAACGTCTTCAGCAAGGGGTAGAGCAAGGGGATTTATCTTCTCATGCACCTTTACAGGAAATGACTGATTTTTATACTACTGTCATTCAAGGCCTTACCATTCAAGCAAGAGACGGTGCGAGTAGCGAGCAATTACATAAAGTGGTAGGTCATGCCGTGAAAGCTTGGACATTATTCTAAAAAGGATAATGTCCTAAGTTCGATATCAATGTCGGAAATACGATATTTCAATTTATTAAGACATTCTTCAAAATAAAACCATCTTTTGTAGATGGTGTATTGCTATGAGTCAGGTCATGAAATATCACAAATGGGCGTTTATTTTTCCCATTTTGGCAGTATTGATTTGGTCTTTAAATATTGTAGTCACCCGCTATGTCTCGGATTATATCTCTCCGGTAAGTATTAGTTTTTATCGATGGTTAATCGCTTTTATTATTTTGACTCCATTTATGTTTATGTCTGTGTGGAGACAAAGACGACTAGTAATACCATATTTACCTAAGCTTGCTGTGTTAAGTGCATTTGGGATGGTACTTTATCAAGGCTTAGCTTATACGGCTGCCCATTATACCAGTGCAACCAATATGGGGATTGTGAATGCATTTATTCCCATCTTTACGATCTTTGTTTCGCTTGCCATTTTAAAAGATGTGCCTAATCGCTTTGCAGTTTTTGGCAGTATTTTGTCTTTTGCTGGTTTGCTATATGTCATGTCCCAAGGAAATATTAATAAGCTTTTAAGTGGTGGCGGACATCTTGGTGATGCATTGATGATTATTGCCGTATTCTTCTATGCATTTTATGGTGTTTTTCTTAAAAAATGGCAGCTGCCTCTACCAATTATGACAAGCTTATATGTTCAGATTGGGTTTTCTGTAATATTTCATATTCCTTTAATTCTCTGGTTTGGACTTGATGCTTTAAATGTTGAAAATGCACCAAGTGCTATTTATGCAGGAGTATTTGCTTCACTCATTGCGCCGTTAGTTTGGATGTTAGCTGTTCAACAACTCGGTCCTAATAGAACAAGTATTTTTATGAACTTGGTACCTGTCTTTACAGCAGTTATTGCAAGCGTCTGGTTGTCTGAGCAGTGGACCATTTATCACACATTAGGTGGGATTGTTATTTTAATTGGTATCATTATGGCTCAGAAGAAGGTGAGTCCTAAAAAGAGCGAATTAATGCAAGAACAAAACTAAAGTCAGTAAAAAAACTATGGCATATTTTGAAAAAAACTCATAAAAATATGCCAATTTTTTCTTAGTTAAAGTTTTTCTATATGATTTATAAATAGTTTATAAAAATAGGTTGTAATATAAATATTAAAAAAGCCGAGTAAAAATATTAATATAATTTTAATTTATAGGCAAAAAACCGTAAATTCCCTACACTTTTCATGCTTTTTTTAGAGAAATAATATATTTCTCTCATTGAACCTCTTACCACATAATAGCGGCCACTACGAAAGGCGCTATTTTCTTTGTAAATTATCTTTCGTTCCACAGATATCCAAACCCTCTGGATGTGGTATATACCCATCCTTTTTTATGCTCAGTTATCCCTATATAACTGAGCTTTTTTTTGTTTGAAATTAGGCGCGAATAATCTCTCTGGTAAGAGCGTTAATGATTCGGCTTGGTTGTTGGCTCTGGCCTAAGTCACCATTCAGATAGTTTAATTGTGAACCAAAGTATTGGCAGGCATCCTGTAATGAGTGTGCAGGTTCTTGTCCACTTGGGTTCGCACTAGTCGAGACAATAAAGCCATGAAAAGCATTGCATAATGCCACACATAAAGGATGTGTAGTGACTCGAACAGCGACAAGAGAATGCTCACCTTTAATCCATGAAGGAATATGTTCGCCAGCAGGTAATAGCCAAGTTGTTGCTCTTTCTGATGGTTGATGATTAGTCCAACAATCAATAATTTCTTGTTGGGTTGTTTGAGGTAGAGAAGTTAGCAGGTGTTCAACTTGGCTAATATGACCTGCTAATAAAATTACACCCTTTTCAATAGGCCTTTGCTTTAGTTCAAGAATTTTTTGAAAAGCTTGCTCATTAAAAGGGTCGCAACCTAGCCCCCAAACTGCCTCAGTTGGATATGCCAAAACTTGACCTTGTTGTAAACATTCGGCTGCTTCGGTAACTGAGGTGGTAATCATGGTAATACTCTTCCTTTCAATCAGACAGAATTGCTATTGTGCGCTCCAATACTAAGAACGACAACGTAAATACAATCCTGATTGTTGCATACATAAACCAAGTAGTTCTAGTTCCATCAGTGAAGAGGTGAGTTCTGCAACAGGCTGAGAGTGATGTAAGACAAGCTGATCAATATTTTGTCCGACCCAGTCTAAAGATTGATAAAGGTTAATTAAATGCTCAGGAATTTCTGGGGTACTAGAAACTACAGCCTCCTCGGTGGAGTTTTGTTGCTGACTTTGCCACTGAGTGGGTAAAGCAAGGTCTTCAATAATTTGTTCAGGATGATCGACTAAAATTGCTCCCTCACGAATAAGTTGATGGCAACCTTGATGAAACTCACTGTAAATATGACCAGGAATGGCAAATACAGTCTTACCTTGTTCGGCAGCTTTGTTCGCAGTGATGAGAGAACCACTTTTTAAGGTAGCTTCTACCACTAACACGCCTAAACTCAAACCGCTGACAATTCGGTTTCTACGTGGGAAATGCTGTTGTAATGGGGGTGTTCCAGGCAAAAATTCAGTAATAATCGCGCCATTTTGAGCCAAAATATGTTCTGCAAGTTTTTTATTTTGAGCAGGGTAGGTACTGTCTAAACCAGTTCCTGTTACTGCAATTGTACGTTGATGTGCTGATGCTCCTTGGTGAGCAGCTTCATCAATCCCATATGCCAAGCCACTACTCACATAAAAACCTTTTTCACTTAAGTAATAGGCAAAATCATAAGCAACCTGACGACCATGTGGGCTTGGTTTTCGGCTACCTACAATCGCAATTTGTGGTTGTAATAGGGCTTGTGCCTGACCTTTTCCAAAAATGATAGGTGGGTGATCTGTATAAGGTAATAACTGAGTGGGATAGCCTGAGTCATCTGCCGTTAAAATAAAGTCGGTATATTGCTGGATTTGCTCAGTTAGTTTTTTAAACTGAGCTTGACCCTGAGCAGTTTGAAATTCATCTACGCGTTTTAAATGATTAGCATGTAACCCGAGATTGCGCCATTGAGATAATTCAGCAGGTTGGACCGCCTTTTCACAGCTACCAAAATAATCGACAATTTTTTTAAAGCTGACTAAAGAGTGTTGCACCAAATACCACACTTTAAGCGTGTGGTAATGGTGTGAATAAAGTTGAGTAAGCATTGTAAAAGGTACATCCAGCATTAATCATTAAAGCGGGGTGGCTGAATGCTTGAACCAACTTTAACTGGTAAATCGCTTTCTAATACGTAGGCATAACTCAACTGATCAAAAGTTCTAAAGACCATCAGACTACCAATTTGTTGTCCTGGTAACTGTATTGGTTCTTTGGTTTTAGGATCTCGAATGGTTTCACCTTGTTGTGTAATATCAAAAACTTGTCCTACTTGAATACCTTGTGCCGTACCGCGATCTAAAGTCACCACACTATTTTTGGCAGCAGTACCAATTGAACCCATTACACGAATAATTTTGCCGCCGTCCGTCACCTGAGTGGCATCCACCGGATAAAACAAAGTAGGTAAGGTTGCTTCTTCTTCTGGCATCACCCGATCACCACGACGTACTTCAGAATTGTAGCTATCAGTTAACTCAAGCGTGGTAATGTCTTTTTCAGAAGAGATCGCAATCCCTGAGGCAACTTGTTGCAGCTCAATACCTAGACTATGCTTTTTACCTTTACTGTCTGTGAAATAATAAGGTTCGCCTTCACGATAAACTGCATAACGTTGACCATCAATTAAACCTTGTCCGCGCGCATAAATAGTCTGACCTTTGGCCGCCAGTACACGTTGATCGGCAGTACCGACTACATAAGGAGTGTGTTGAATTGCATCGATAGGTAGAATAGTGCTGTGTTCTAACCATTGTTTGATATGCTCAAGAGGAATAACAGGTACGTTATTGTTAAGTGACTCCACACGAACTTGAGGTTGTAAATTTGTCATTTGGCCTGTGTAACGGCGAATAATGCCGACACAGCCATCTCCTTCATCTTTTCCAACCAATGGACGGCCATCTAAACTACACAGCAGTAATCGATCACCAGGATAAATCCAGTGTGGATTTTTGACATGCTGATTATTTGCCCAAATTTCAGGCCAGCGCCAAGGTTTACTCAGAAAGTGACCGGAAATATCCCATAGCGTATCTCCTCGTTTTACAACGTAGACATGTGGTGCATTACTTTTAAGAGAGGGTGGATTATGGTTCGGACTAGCAGCATAAGTCTCTGCTAACGTACTGAATGCAACCCCTGTAAAAAGTGCCAAAGCAAGTAAATGCTTTTTTATCCCCAAAGCATGAAATTGAACCATGCCGTCAAAAACCTTTTTCATTATGATAATTCCTAAAAATTATGCGTGCAGATGCGTTATAATAGGCGGCTAACACACAATTTTTCGATGAAGTATTTCCTTCATTTGGTTTTTCAATCAATGGCATAAGTGAGGACGTCAGTATGGCCTTATTACCTATTTTAAGTTTTCCTGATCCCCGTCTTCGTACCATTGCTAAGCCTGTTGAAGAAGTTACTGATGAAATTCGTCAACTTGCAGCAGATATGCTTGAAACCATGTATGCGGCACCAGGTATTGGTTTAGCAGCTTCTCAGGTCGATCGTCATATTCAGCTTATCGTCATAGATTTGTCTGAATCTAAAAATGACCCTATGGTTTTTATTAACCCCAAAATAACTCCACTGACAGAAGATAAGCAGCAGTACGAAGAAGGCTGCCTATCGGTGCCACAAATATACGACAAAGTTGAGCGCCCGTCACGTGTGAAAATTGAGGCAATTAACCTTGAAGGTCAAGCATTTGAGTTAGAAGCTGATGGACTTCTCGCTGTTTGTATCCAACATGAAATGGATCACTTAAATGGCAAATTATTTGTGGATTATTTGTCGCCACTTAAACGTCAGCGTGCTCGAGAAAAAGTCGAAAAAGTTGTTCGTCAACGTGAACGTGAAAAAGTTGCAGTAAAACGTTAAAAATTTCTATTCTTGAAACATTAATGTAGTGTGGATGTGATTTTTGGTTTTTCGTAGTGGTTTACTGCTTGCATGTGCAGCAGTATTTTTACAGGTCGCGGTATTTCTACAGCCGCTATTACCGAAGCAGTATCAAATTGCTCCGGTCTGTGAAACTATTACCCTCGCTTTGCTTAAACCTAAAGCACAGATGGAAACCATGTCACATGCCATGCATTCACATCATGAACATCATATTGAACAGGCACAAGCCTCTGGGCAACATGATCATCATGATGCAAATCACCAGTGTCAATATTGTACCGTCTATGCCAATCTGGTTTTGCCACCTGAATTTGGCGTAAAAGAAGTTTTAGTCCGCATACAAGTCCGCTTAGTCGCTTATCAACAAGCATTTAGACATGTCTACTTTGCACTACAGCGACTTTTTCTACTCCCACAAGGGCGTGCACCACCTCTATTTGCATAAATAAAAGCAATTTTTTGTTGGGGTCTTAACTGGCTTCGATATCACTTTATTTATGTTTTAGAGCGTATAAAAATGCCACATTCTAAATTTTTACTACAACCTTTATGGGTTGCGATGTTTGCTGTCTCTCATTCGGGGCTAGTTTTTGCTAATTCAGAAAAAAATGATGCCGATACTAAAGCGCTTCACTCATTAGCACCTATTGTTGTTACAGCACAACAAGGCAACGATGCAAATGGCTTGATTGTACATGCAGACCCGAAACAGCCAATTCAGCCTGTGCCTGCTACAGATGGTGCAGACTACCTACAAAGTATTATGGGTTTTAACTCAATACAAAGTGGTGGAACTAATGGTGATGTGACATTCCGAGGTATGTTTGGTTCACGCATCAAAATTCTAACTGATGGAACTGAAAATTTAGGTGCATGCCCAAACCGTATGGATGCTCCAACTTCTTATATTTCACCAGAAAGTTATGATCGTATTTCTGTCATTAAAGGTCCGCAAACAGTTCAATATGCCAATACAGGTTCTGCTGCAACAGTGCTTTTTGAACGTCAGCCTGAGAAACTCACCTCTGAAAAACCTTATCGCGGACAAGCGAGTGTTTTACTAGGTTCATATGGACGTATTGACCATAATGTTGAAGCAGCAGTGGGCGATGAGAAAAAATATATCCGTTTAAATGCCAATCGTTCAGAATCGAATAGTTATCAAGATGGTGACGGTAATACCGTGCCGTCAGCATGGAAAAAGTGGAATGCTGATGTAGCACTTGGCTTTACTCCAGATGAAAACACGTGGGTGGAACTCACTGGTGGAAAATCTGATGGTGAATCGCTTTATGCTGGACGTTCAATGGACGGATCTCAGTTTGCGCGTGAAAGCTTAGGTCTGCGATTCGAAAAGAAAAATATCACTGATGTCATTAAGAAAATTGAAGGGCAGGTGAACTACAGCTATAACGACCATATTATGGATAACTTTAGCTTGCGGCAGCCAGAACTAAAGCATGATCATGAAACTCATGAAATGTATCTAGATAAATCAGCTATGCAAGTAACGCGTAGAACACTAAATTCACGTTTAGCCATGACTACTGAATGGAATAAATGGAGTTTGATTACAGGTATAGATTCTCAATTTAATAAACATGGTGGAAGCATGTCTTCACCAAAAATGAATATGCCGTTTAGTCAAGATATGCGTTTTCAATCATATGGTGCTTTTGGTGAGCTTGGTTATCAATGGAGTGAAAACTCAAAGCTGGTGACAGGTGCACGACTTGACCAAGTGAAAATTGATGCGCTTAAGCTCAATGTTGACCGTTCAGAAACTTTACCTAGTGCTTTTATTCGTCTGGAAAATCAACATCCGGAACATGATGCCAAAAGCTATATTGGTTTAGGTTATGTTGAACGTGTCCCTGATTATTGGGAGTTGTTCAGTACTGCACATGGTAATTCAGGCATGTTAAAGCCTACTTTTAATGATTTGGATACTGAAAAAACATTACAGTTGGATCTGGGTTTCCAGCAACAACATGGCGCTTTAAATACATGGGCTTCTGTTTATGCAGGTTTGGTGGATGACTACATTTTAATGAGTTATCACCATCACCCAAGTACTGGAATGGGTGGGCATGATATGAGTCATGATATTACTGCGGGTGCCAAGAATGTCGATGCAACCATTGCAGGTGCGGAAGCGGGTATTGGATATCAATTTACCGATCATATTCAGGCAGATTTGAGTGCGATGTATGCATGGGGTAAGAACACCACAGATGACAAACCACTACCTCAAATTTCACCTTTAGAAGGTCGCTTAAATATTCGCTATGTGGCTGATAAATATAATTTAGGATTATTATGGCGAGCGGTTGCTGAGCAAAACCGCGTGAGTCTACATCAGGGTAATATCGTGGGATATGACTTAAAACCAAGTAAAGGTTTTTCGACTCTTTCTCTAAACGGAAGTTACAACCTTCGTAAAGATATCGATGTCTCTGTTGGTATCGATAACGTATTAGATAAGACCTATACCGAACACTTAAATAAAGCAGGTAGTGCAGGGTTTGGATTTGCGAGCGAAGAGCAGTTCAACAATATGGGAAGAAATTACTGGGTTCGTATGAGCATGAAGTTTTAATAAGCCGTAGCGAATGAACTGAAAATATTAATTTAAAGAGAGAAATGAAATGACTGATAAATTATCACCTGAACAGTCTTGGTGGGGATGGAAGTTACTTATTGTGGCTTCTATTCTGAGTTTATTGTTTATGATTGTTTTTTACTTGGCGATCAACAATGAACCTGACTACATGCCAAGTCAAAAAAAGAAGCAGATGACGGAGTCACACGAGCAAATGAATCACGCTGAAATGCACAGTTCATCAGCTCAATAAGTTCCTTAATATTTGAAAATGGAAGTCTAATTAACGGGCTTCCATTCTTGTTTTTAAGTTTTAAAAGTTATTGATGCATACTCGCTAAGGTTTTTGCCTTACCTTGATTCTGATAAAGCGTTAAGCCAAGTTTCTGTATATTACGGCCTGATTTGGATAAAAACTTTTCAACTTTTGGTGAAAACTTCGCGCCATTATAAAGTAGTGAATTACGCACAATTAGATAATAAGCAAACCATGAGGCAGACTGCTGAGGCAATCCGAGTAGTTTCATTCTCTTCTTCCCAATAAAAAATTGGGTAAGTTCTAAGTGTTGTCGATAAGCAAGCTTCTGCTGCAGAGAGCGTAAATGCAGATATTCTCTCTCAAAAGGCTCTTTAGATAAGCTTGATCCTAACTCAACACTGCTGTGATCGGAGCGAGGGTGAGCAAACTGCATCCAATAAAGTAACCTCCAACCCTCAGATTCAGATTGAATAAGCCATTTTTCATCAATACCCATCAACCAGCCAACATAACGCCAAAAATGTAAAAAACTCTTGGCTTCTTGTTTGGTCGGCCATACACCTAAAGCTCTAATACCGAGTAAAACTACACTGCTAAAAGCCAAATTAGTCATTGCTAAATCAAATTGATTAAGTGGAATTCCCCAAACTTCACTATCCCAACGATCAGACTTTTTTAATTGTCGGCGGACGAGTGCATGAATAAAGCGAACATAAATCGTTGATATAAAACCTGTGCTTAGACGCTCAAGTCCTTGAGGTTCAGTAATATCAACCCACCATTTTGTAGTTTCAGCTAAACGAGTACCCGCCTGTTTCTTTAATGCACCCGTTAAAATTAGCGGCTGATTAAATCCCGGATATAAATATCCCACCATTAAGGATAAATCTCTAAGAATAAAACCATTATTTATTCCTAAACGATGAGTAAATTTAACAGCCTCATCAATTTGACGCTGATCTAACCATTCAGGCTTTTGCTCAATGCAATTAAAGAAATTTTCTAACTCAGTAGGTACACGCTCAGATAGGTTATCGCGGCCTTGAAATAATATCTTCTCAAAAATCATGCGGTGATCTTTGGGATTTTGCATAACCCAATCAATCACCTGATCCATTTCAATATCCCCTTCATAAAGAGCATGTTGTAAAGACATATATTCCGTATAGTTTGGTTGTACAGGTTTTTCACAGCAGATATTTAAAAACTGAGTAAAAAAATTGCTGTCTTGCATGTCATTAAAAGAAGCAAGTCGAGTCGGGCTAATCATTTGCATATCGTTACTTACTTATTGAACTGAATAATAAATAGGCTAATATGAATAATTATTCGCATTCAATTCGCATTTAACGAATAAAAAACGATGAGAAAAGCCCCACAGCAACAGCGTTCAAAAATTATTGTTGACCATATTTTAGAGGCGACACAGCAGTGTATCGCCCAGTATGGATTACTACATACGACGACGCCTAAAATTGCAGAGAAATCTGGAGTAAGTGTTGGGTCGATTTACCAATACTTTGAGAATAAAGATCAAATCATAGAAGAACTATTGCGCCGTAAAAGCGAATTGCTGGGGCAACAACTTAAAGAATTAGTTGTGCAACAAGGAAATATTCCTTTAGAGCTGCTCATTCCCTTAGCAATAGAGTTGGGATTTAATGCATTAAAAGCCGATCATGGATTTTTTATAGAAGTGCTGAAACACTGGCATGACTATAGTCATTCGCAAGCTGCTCAGATTTTAGAAAAGCATTTTTTTGAAGTAGGGCTATATACATTCAGTAGAAATCCTCATCAGTGGGACTTCGAACAGGTAAAGTATAAATCCTTTGTAATTATTAATAGTACGCTTTTTACGATGATGCGTTATGTAAGCCAGAACAATTTTCTTATCTCAGAACAACAACTTAAGCGAGAATTATCGAGCATGATACTGGCTTATTTAAGTCAAAAATAAAAAATTAAAATAATTATTAATATAAAACAATAGTTTAATGTGTGTTATGGTTTAAAAGTAAACGCTCAAGTCATTAATTTTTAATTTTCGCTTGCAAAGGGTTATGAATGGTCTATAATGCACATCCATCGGC